>CAYWBS010000229.1:0-5564 GCA_964456215.1 uncultured Hyphomicrobiaceae bacterium | reverse complement strand
AGTAGAGCAAATCAATCTGCGCGATAACAGATGCGGTTAGATGATCGCTTACCTTGCATTCGTGAAGCTTGCCGCAATCCGTCTATGGCTTCGCGTTCATGAATCCACGGCCTAAGATATCGGCCGATCCGGAAACGCCAGCTGCTCGCGGGCGCGCCACTCATCGGTGACGTAATTGATGATCAGGGATTTGCGCACGCCCTTGATCGGTCTGGGCTCGAAGCCGTGATAGGTGATGCCCGAGGGGACAAACACCATCGCGGCGTTGGGCATGAAGGGCGAGCGTCCGAAATGTTTCTTGTCGGCGTCATAGATGTCCGTGCCCAGATCGGCATGGGCCTCGTCATCGGAAAGATAGAGGAGCATGGTGAACAGCTTGACGCCGAGATCGGTATGCGGTTCGAGCCAAAAGCTGTCCGTGTCCTGGGCATACTCGATCCTCAGATAAGAACCGGAGAGCTTGGTGCCGCAGTCCGCCGCGATCTTTCCGGTGACGCGCTCATCCTGAAAAGCATCGGATACCGCCTGGACGACAGCATGCTTTTCGCGGTTCTCGGCGTCGAAATATTTGCGCGTGGCATTGTGTATTTCGCGCTTGCCGGAAACGCCGCCGAGGCTTGGCGCCGGAAACGGCAGGTCGTTTACTACGCCGACCACATTTGCCGGGAAGCAATCCTTCACGAGCCAATAGGTATATGGCGTCTCGAAGCGGTCACTGGCGTCCAGGCTTTTCGAGAAAGTATCGACGATGTCGTCGGCAGTCCGAGTCATGTCCGTTATTCCATTTGTTGCCGGCGTCCACCCCCCCGAATTCCGGTACGGAACTCGAAAAGGCTACAGGACGTGTAACACCGGCTCCCTGACCGCGCAATTGCCTGGGACGAGGTGTCGCGGAATGGACGGCAGGGAAGTGAGGCCGGAGTTTGTAATCTCGCGGCGTCTTAGAGCATATTCCGGCCAAATAGATCCATTTGATGGTGACAAATCGGTTTGGCCGGCTAGGCGCGGCGCGAAGCGCGATGCTGTCGCATCGGGCAAGCTCCGCAACGACGCCGACGGACCGATTTGTCCCACAGGCTGCGATATCGGCATAATCGGCAAGGACAAATATGCCGGGCAATTTTGCCTCCTGCAAGCGTTGCACCTCGCTTGTGATACCGGGCATCACCACGCTCGGCGCGCCTCGTCAGGCGCCAAAATTGCTCCGGTCAAATGGCTCTATTTGGCCGGAACATGCTCTAGTTGATCGGGTGGGCGGCGGCCTTGTGGAGCGGCGAGGCATCTTCGTCGCTGCTTTCCTCGAAGCCCAAACCGGTATGCGAACCGCGCAGGCACTGCGAGAGAAGTTCGAGCATCGAAGCATGCAATTCACGTTCGGCAGCGATTTGCGGCGGATGTTCGGCCAGGAATTTCAGAATTTCACTGTAGTCGGGCATAGAACCTTCTCGCTCACAACAATACATCGGCCCCGCTCGCATAACTCAGCCCAACAAGATTTCTCGCCGATAGTTATGTCAAAACTGTGGTGATGGCGTCTGATCGGTCTGGCAATGCGCATGCCGGGGTCCGGGCACAAGGGTGTCCGCACGGCATAGTCTTCCAAAAAGGATATGGCTGTTTCGGTTGATCCCTGATTGCCGAATGCTGCGCCGTTGACTAGTGTGCAGTCCGGATGCGTTCATGGCAATCAAGGAGCCCATTGTGATTGACTTCTATACCTGGTCCACTCCGAACGGGCGCAAAGTCTCCATCGCGCTTGAGGAGATGGGTCTCGACTATAAAACCCATGCGATCAATATCTCCAAGGACGAGCAATACGCGCCCGAGTTCCTGAAGATCTCCCCGAACAACAAGATCCCGGCGATCGTCGATCACGATAGCGGGCTGGCGCTGATGGAGTCGGGCGCCATCCTCATGTATCTCGCCGAGAAGACCGGCAAGTTCTGGCCGCAGGAATTCGAGACCAAGTGGCGGGTGGTCGAATGGCTGATGTGGCAGATGGGCGGGCCGGGACCGTTCCTTGGCCGCATCCACCATTTCGTCAAGTTCAATAAGGGCAAGGCGCCCTATGCCGAGGAGCAGTTCATGAAGGAAGGGCACCGGCTTTACGGCGTGCTCGACCGCAGGCTGGCGGAAGTCGATTACGTCGCCGGTGATTACTCGATCGCCGACATGGCGATCTGGCCGTGGATTTCCCGGTTCGAGTGGCAGACCATCGACATGAACGAATATCCGAACGTGGTGCGCTGGTATAAGGCGATTGCCGCGCGGCCGGCCGTACAGAAGGGCTATCATATCCCGGTCGAGCAACCGTCCATTCCCATGCCGTGATTCGAGTAATTCCATAAGGAGAGCGCCGATGACGACCGAAACAAGATTCAAAGGCGTCATATCGCCGATGCTGACGCCGTTCGGTGACGACAATAATCCCGACCTGCCCCGCTATAGGGAACATGCCGCATGGCTCTTGAGGGAAGGGTGCACAGGGCTCGCGCCCTTTGGGACGACGAGCGAAGCCAATTCGCTCGGTCTCGACGAACGCATGTCGTTGCTGGAGGGGCTCCTGGAGTCCGGCATCGATCCGCAGATCGTTATGCCGGGCACCGGGTGTTGCGCGATTCCGGATACCGCGCGGCTGACCGAGCATGCCGTCCGCTTGGGCTGCGGCGGCGTCCTGATGCTGCCGCCGTTCTACTACAAGGCGCCGGTGGTCAGCGACGACGGGCTGTTCCGCCATTTCGCCGAGGTCATCGAGCGTGTCGGCGATGCCCGGCTCAGGATCTATCTCTATCATATTCCGCCCGTCGCCCAGGTCGGCTTTTCGCTCGACCTGATCGGCCGGCTCATCGAGGCCTATCCGGAGACGGTTGTCGGCTTGAAGGATTCCTCCGGCGACTGGAACAATATCAAGTCCATTATTCAGGGCTTTCCGGGCTTCACCGTGTTTCCCGGTTCGGAAATCTTCCTGCTGGATGGTTTGCGCCTGGGCGGCGCCGGTACTATTACGGCGCCAGCCAACGTAAATCCCGGCGCGATCCGGCGGCTGTACGACAACTGGCAAAGCGCCGAGGCGGAAGAGCTGCAGGCCGGCGTCACGGCCACCCGCAAGGCGATCCAGGCCTATCCCATTGTCCCGATCATGAAGGCGATGCTGGCGGTCACGCGTTCAGATCCCGTTTGGCGCAATGTCCGTCCGCCATTCTCGCCGATGGATGAGGCGACCGCCCGGAAACTGCTTGACGAGCTTGCCGAGAGCCACGGGATGACGCTCGAACCGGCCTGACGGCACCGGCGCGACCGGCGCTTCAGCTTCGCATCTTTCAAGCCGGGGTTTCGGCGGCCGCCATTTCACGGGCCTGACCGAGGGTCAGCCGAGAATTCAGCGCCTCGCTGTCGAGTTTGAGCTCGATGATCGCCGGCTTGCCGGAGGCTGCCGCGCGTTCGAATGCCGGCAGAAAGTCCTGCGTTTCCTCGACCGTTTCGCCGTGGGCGCCGAAGCTTCGCGCATAGGCGGCGAAATCCGGGTTGGTCAGCGTCGTTCCGACCACCCGCTCCGGATAGGCCTTTTCCTGGTGCATGCGGATGGTGCCGAGCATGTTGTTGTTGGCGACGATAATGATCACCGGAAGGGCGTATTGGATCGACGTCGCCAGCTCCTGCCCGGTCATCAGAAAGCAGCCGTCGCCCGCCCAGCAGACGACCTGGCGCTGGGGATAAAGCAGTTTTGCTGCATTGGCCGCGGGGAGGCTGTAGCCCATCGAGCCCGCGGTCGGCCCGAGCTGGGTCCGGTATTTCTTATACTGGAAATAGCGGTGCAGCCAGCCGGTGCTGTTGCCGGCGCCGTTGGCGATGATCGCATCCTCGTCCAGCACGTTCGATAGCGTCGAGACGATCTGTTCCAGCTTGACGGCGCCCGGTGTTTCCTGGGGCACAATGGACGCTTCGTAATCGGCGCGGGCCGATTTCCGCCAGTCCGTCCACGGACAGGTGATCGGCGGATCGAGGTGCCGCAGGCCGGCGGCGAAGGACGCCGTCGACGATTGAATGGGGATATCGGCGCGGTAGACCCGACCGAGTTCGCCGGCGCCGGGGTAGACATGGACCAGGAACTGGTCCGGATTGGGGGCCTTGATCAGCGTGTAGCCGCGGGTCGTCATCTCGCCGAGCCGCACCCCGAGGGCGATCAGAAAATCGCACGCCTTGATGCGCTCGGCCAGATGCGGGTCCGTGGCGATGCCGAAATCGCCGATGTAGTTCGGGTGGCGGTTGTCGAAATAATCCTGATAGCGGAACGAGGAAGCGACCGGCAGGTCGAATTTCTCGGCGAAGTCCTTGACGTCGGCGGAGACCTTCGCGTTCCAGCCCGGCCCGCCGACGATCATCATCGGCCGGGCCGCCTTGCAGAGGGCATCGGCGAACATCTCGACATCCGCCGGCGCGGCATGGGCCTCGGCATAGGCCGCCGGCTTGAGCGTGGGCGCCCGGACCCGGTCGCTCAGCATGTCTTCCGGCAGACCGAGAACGACCGGACCCGGACGGCCGGTGCAGGCGGTATGGAATGCCCGGCTGACATATTCGGGAATCCGGCGGGCATCGTCGATGAACGTCGCCCATTTGGAAACGGAGCCGAACAGGGCGCCGATATCGATCTCCTGGAACGCCTCGCGGTCGCGGTGGCCGCGCTTGGGCATGCCGACGAACATCACCAGCGGCGTCGAATCCTGCTGGGCGATGTGAATGCCGAGCATGGCGTTCGACGCGCCCGGACCGCGGGTCACGAAACAGACGCCCGGCCGCCCGGTCAGCTTGCCGTGGGCCTCGGCCATGATCGACGCGCCGCTTTCATGGCGGCAGACGATGGTTTGAATCCTGTTGCTGTCGTAAAGGCCGTCGAGGGCGGCGAGAAAGCTCTCTCCCGGAACGGAATAGACGGTCGTGCACCCTTCCGTTTCGAGTTGCTCGATCAATAGTCTTCCACCATGACGCATTGCTTGTGGCTCCATCCGAACCGGGGTGTTCAATTCACCGCGACATTGATTTCAGGGTCCGATTTGCGGAAAGGTTTCGGGCGTCACGCCCCCTTTTGCCGTTCGACCGCGCCATTGGTACAGGTTGAAGGGCGGCGGATCAACCGGGTGGAAGATGCGTCGGTATCGAGAAACAAGATCGTTTGCCTTCGGCGCGGTTTTTATGTTTTCTGTGCGCCGGCTGACGGCGAATGAATGACAAGCACGCCATTTGAGTATTGTCCCGTCCGGGCAACGCCGACACGGGTTGCGATGACATGGTCAGAAAGGGTTGAGGATGCGCCGGTTGTTTTTGGTTTTGGTCGTGCTCGGCGGTCTCGGCGCCGGGCTCTTCTATGTGTTGACGATTCCGGTGCTGATTACCGATCAGGATTTGCCGAACCATGAGCCGAACCGCGAAAACGGCGCCTATATCTTCAATGCCGGCGGCTGCGCCTCCTGCCACGCCGCGCCTGTCGGCGGGAAATGCGATATGCTCAAGGTTGAGGATCGCACCAGGCTCGCCGGCGGGCGCTGCCTGAAGTCTGAGTTCGGCAC
>CAYWBS010000228.1:0-5566 GCA_964456215.1 uncultured Hyphomicrobiaceae bacterium | reverse complement strand
TCGGTCTATGAAAAATATCGGGACGGCTACTATGTCTCCATCAGTGACGCCGACCGGGCACCCGCACTGAATTATCTGGCGACCGTCTATAACGGCATTGATCTCTCGCTCTATCCGTTCCAGGAAAGTGCCGGTGATGACCTCATTTTTCTCGGCCGCATCCATCCCGACAAGGGCGTTCATCTCGCCGTCGAGGTCGCTCGACTGAGTGGACGGCGCTTGATTATCGCAGGCATCGTTCAGGACGAAGCTTATTTCCACAACCAGATCGAACCTCATCTCGATGACGGGACCGTCAACTATGTGGGGCCGGTCGGCGTAGCAGGCAAAAACGAACTGTTCGCGGCAGCAAGTGCGTTACTACATTTGAACACCATCCCGGAACGATTCGGGTTGGTCCTGGCTGAGGCCAATGCAGCCGGCATACCTGTCATCGCCATGGATCTTGGCTCTTGCCGCGAAGTTATCGTGGACGGGCAGACCGGTTTCCTGGTTGGCAATGTTGACCAAGCCGTTCAGGCACTCGGACGGGTTTCGGAGATCGACCGGCGCGCCTGCCGCCAACGCGTCGAGACGCATTTTTCCATCGATACCATGGTCGCAGCCTATGAGCGGGTTTACGCCACGATTTTTGGGCTGGAAGAGAACAAGAAACAAAAAAGAGAGAGATTGTGAAAGCCTTGAATGAAACCAGCCAACCAGCAAAAATTGCGTTCGTCGCTGATTATCTACCGCGCAAGTGCGGTATCGCCACCTTCACACACGACCTGCACCATGCCGTGGCCGCTCAGCACCCGACAGCGGAGTGCGGCGTGCTGGCGATCAACGACTTGTCGGAAGGTTATGATTATGCGCCGGAAGTAGGGTTTGAAATCCAGGAGCAGCACCTGCGCGATTATCAGGAGGCGGCAAACTTCCTCCGGTTCAACGGCTTTGACGTGCTCTGTCTACAGCATGAGTTCGGGATCTATGGCGGCAGATCCGGCGGTCATATTCTGGCATTGCTTCGCCAGGTAAACCTCCCGGTGGTGACAACCTTGCATACGATTCTCGAGGAACCCAGTCCCGACCAAAGCCGGGTGATGGACGAGATTGTCAGGCAATCGGAACGGCTGGTCGTGATGACCGAACGCGGACGCACGATTCTTCGGGAGGTCTACAGCGCGCCTCGGGAAAAAATAGACCTGATCGCGCACGGCATTCCGGACACACCCTTCGTCGACCCGAATTCCCTCAAGGATCAGTTCGGCCTCGAAGGTAAGAAGGTGTTGCTGACCTTCGGGCTTCTCTCCCCGGGCAAGGGTGTCGAATACGTGATCCGGGCGCTACCCGAGATCACGCGGCAGCATCCGGATCTCATTTATATCGTGCTCGGAGCGACCCATCCGAACCTGGTGCGCACGGAAGGCGAAAGCTACCGCCTGAGCTTGGAGCGCCTGGCTGAAAAATTGGGCATGAATCAGCACGTCGCTTTTTACAATCGCTTTGTTGGGCTTGAGGAACTCAAGCAATTCATCGGTGCTGCGGACATCTATCTCACCCCCTATCTCATCAAAGCACAGGCCACCTCCGGCACGCTCTGTTATGCCTTCGGCTTTGGCAAGGCGGTTATCTCGACGCCCTATTGGCACGCCGAAGAGTTGCTGGCCGAGGACCGTGGCGTGCTCGTGCCATTCAAGGACAGCGAGAGCATCGCCCGCGCCGTGATCGATCTCTTGAAAGACGAGGCGCATCTCAAAGCGATGTCCAAACGGGCTTATTTGTTAGGCCGCGAGATGATCTGGAGCCAAACGGCGAAGCATTATCTCGAATCGTTTCGCAAAGCGCGCGCCAGCCACAGGCACCATCATGGTCCCCGGATCGCGGTCAAAACCCTGGCCCACCAACAGATCGAGCTACCCGAGCTTTCGCTGGATCATGTGGAGCGTCTGACGGATTCCATCGGCATGTTTCAACATGCGGCTTACGCCATGCCTGACTACGCTGAAGGCTATTGCACCGATGACAACGCGCGTGCGCTCCTTTTAATGGTTCTGCTTGAGTCGTCGAGCCCGGACACGCCGGTTCGCCAGCAACTTGCGACGAAGTACGCTGCCTTTGTGCAGTACGCATTCGACCATAGCGATCGCCGCTTTCGAAACTTCATGAGCTTTGATCGCCGCTGGCGGGATGAGTTTGGTTCCGACGACTGTTTCGGCCGCTGTCTCTGGGTGTTGGGCATGTGTCTGGGACGTTCGAAACACCGTAGTTTCCAAACATGGGCGGCTGGGCTTTTTTTGCAGGCCCTGCCGGGGCTGGAGGCGGTGAGTTCGCCACGAGCTTGGGCATTTGGGTTGATCGGCGTTCAGGAATATCTCGAGCAGTTGAGCGGTGACCGCAATGTCAGTGCCATCAGCGATAAGCTGACAGAAAAGCTGATCAGCTTGTATGAGAAGCAAAGTGAAGAGTGCTGGCCGTGGTTTGAGCCGGTGCTGAGCTATGATAATGCGAAATTGCCGCACGCTCTGATCGTCAGCGGCCGTCATGGCGGGACGCATGGGCAGAGGGCGATGGAGTTGGGTCTGCAAACGCTGCGTTGGCTCGTGTCCGAACAAACACGTGACGGGCACTTCGTGCCGATTGGCTCGGAAGGCTTCTATCATCGCGGCGGCGCGCGGGCTCGTTTCGACCAACAACCCATCGAGGCGCAATCCACGGTATCGGCCTGCATCGAAGCCTTCGAGGCGACCAATGATCCCTTCTGGCGGGATGAAGCCCGGCGCGCCTTCGAATGGTTCCTGGGTCGGAACGACCTTGACCAACCGCTTTACAATCCGCGGTCCGGCGGTTGCTATGACGGCCTGCATTTCGACCGGATCAACCTCAACCAGGGTGCAGAATCCACACTAGCTTTTCTGCTCGCCCTGGCAGAAATGACAATCCTGCAAACGTCGACCAATGCGCTCGCTGCGGCGACCGATCTGGCGGGAGCCGTCCAACAGGATAGTTGCCAAGTTCAAACATGAAACTCGAACAAATGCACAGTCAAGCGAAACTGAACAACATGGATCAAGATCCAAGCACCCCCGTAGAGCCCGAGTTCGACAGTAGATTCCCTGTCCGTCGATCAGGTGTTTTATCTACGTCCGGATAACTCGCGCTTGCTGCTGCGCCCGGTTCATCCCGACAGCAATCAACGAGCCCGGGAGATGATCCAGCATAATTGATGGAACCCAGCCCCGTCGGCGCAAGTGTACGGAGCGCGGCGGGGCGTCCGATGCCCTGAAACCCAGAAACGTATCCCTGCGATAACACGACACGGTGTGGCTCGTATCAGACGTCCTTGCGCTTGGCGTGACGTCATCACCAAGGAAGTTGCTGCAAGACTAATGTGGTAGGATTGGTTCATTATGAGCAAGACGAAAACACCGACCATCGAAGACGTTGTAAAGGCGGTCGGGGCGCTTCCGAAGAACACAAAGGAAGCGGTCGTGCACGAAATGCTCCAAGTCATTGAGAATTAGGCTTGGGTGCCTAACCTACCCGCCCGCCTTGAGCCGGGACAATAGCTCTGGAATAGAGACGCTGGCAACGCCACACCTTTGGTCGGCAATGCCATACGGAATGATCAGCTCGTCTTCGTGAATCATGCTTCCGCAGGTATAAACTACATTGGGCACGTAGCCATCTCGTTCGTGTTCATCGGGTGTCAGTATCGGCTCCTTGAGCCGGCCGATAAGCTTCGACGGATCGTCAATATCCAATAAGGCCGCCCAGATGCTATATTTCCGCATCGGTCCCACACCGTGGAATAACGCGATCCACCCCTCCGGTGTCTCCACCGGTGAGCCGCAGTTACCGACTTGAACATACTCCAAGGGATGGGTCGGCTCCTGTATGAGATTTGTTTCATTCCAATAATAGGCGTTGTTCGAGAACATGATGTAATTATTCACACCGTCCTGACGTGACAGCATCACGAACTGGCCAGCGATCTTCCTGGGAAATAACGCCATACCCTTGTTCTCTACCGCCTTGCCATTGAGCGTATGTATCTTGAATGTTACGAAGTCTGTGGTTTCGAGAAGCTGTGGAAGTATCGTGAATCCGTTGTAGGCGGTGAAAGTTGCATAGTACTTGACTGAGCGGTCGTCATCGACGAAACGGACAAAGCGCGCATCCTCGATGCCTCTACGTTCGTTTTCAGTAACTGGGAATATTACCCTCTCCGAGATCTGATGGTCGCGGCGAAAGATAACCTCGTAGTTGGACCGCGCCAGCCACAATGCCGTATCAATTGCATCCGATATGTCTTTTGATGGAAACTTGGTTGATCGGATATGCTTGATTTGGGTTTGAAGCTTACCGAAAGTGAAGTCTTCTCCTAGACCCTCCAAAAGCCGATCCAGGAGGCGAGTTTCTACGCCGATCTCTTCGAGCTTTTGCTGAAAATGAAGGCGGTCATAAATGGGATCGCGTTGGATTTCAGGCGTCTCCACGTACGGGCTGACGTGGTCGAAATATAAGTCATGGTTCTCGTCAATAATTCCGCTACGGAATTCAATGGAGGAAATATGCCCCTCACCGGTCGCTCTGAAGCTCATGATAAATCGCTGAGATCCTTTGCTGATACCTTTCTGATCTGGGTGTGGCACGATCGACGGGTTAAAGAGAGCGGCTGACTCGACTGAATACTCAGAGGTGAAGTACGCGCCGAGCAGAAGTCGTCGTTCCAGTGATAAAGAGCGGCTTTTCGGCGAATTTGCAGCAACGTGTTCGAAGTTTCTCTCCAGAGCTTCTTTGAAGTATCGATGACGCTCTGAGAAATCCCGGAATATGGTTTCCAGCAAATTGTGCACGTCATCGTCACTAAGCTTTGTGACCAGCTCGATCATGCGTTCGAGTCGCGGCGCATCGCCCGGAAAATATAGCCGAGTAATAACGCGAGAACTCTCGGCGCTCAATACAGCTCGCCGTCGTCTCACAAATCTCCGGTGATGCTCTATCGCTCTACTCATGAGCCCATCAGTGCTTTCCCATTAACCTGATTTGCCTGACAATGGTTTGCAGCCATTTGCCCGCACTAGCAGCCGATGATACTGCGGGTGCTATAGATATCAGCACCTAAGGTTCGGTTTCGAAAGTCATGATAGGGGGCAGCTAGCGCGCATCACGCAAAAGATGCCGTTGATAATCCGCACATCGGCCAAACACGCGAGCGTCCCCGCCGCAAACCGGAGGTAAATGAGGCGCAATCATAGCCCACTCCGCGTTAGTCAAATCACTCTGGCAACGCAGCGCCTTAAGGCTATGCTGCTCACGGGTGTTCAGCGTCCACATGGCGACTCCAGGTCGATCTTAGCAACCTGATTGAATCACATCGATGCCGGCCACTCAACCCCTTTCCAAACGGCCTCTAAAACAATTAGAATTACACCAATCGCGCTTTAGCAAGCCCCTCGAGTTCGAGCATGTCTATTCGCCTTGCTATGCTCAGCCCCATCTCGTGGCGGACACGTCCTCGCCACTACGGCCCGTGGGAGTCCGTGGTCAGCCTTCTCACGGAGCAGTTGGTGAAAATGGGTCT
>CAYWBS010000227.1:0-5568 GCA_964456215.1 uncultured Hyphomicrobiaceae bacterium | reverse complement strand
TGTACGAGCGACTTCCACTCGCTTATCAGCAATTGTTGTCTCGGCACCCAAGTCTCGACTGCTATCATGGGACTCTGCATCACGTGAAAACGCAAGAAATATATGACCGCATTAAGAACTACCGGCCATCAAAAACTGCATCTGTTGCTGCGCCCAAGTTGCCCTCTCTGCCCACAGAGGTGCCCTTTGGACCCATTCCGCCCGGACCGCCCTTCTTCGGGCCGGCTCCGCCGCCGAACAATCCTCTCACTTCGCTGGCCGACCTTATAATTCCTAAGCCCAAGCGGAATCTTGGCTTGTTTGAACTGTCGCCTTTCTTGAAGCCCGATGACGAAGACTAGAAAAGCAAATTGGTATGGATCATTGGTGAGCCCGCCGGACGCTCAAACAAGCCTTTTAGCTGGACATGTATAGAGGCAACTTAACTGTGCGGCGTATCGACTCTTAAGCTGCCCGCCCGCCCTTCCGTCCGCGTTCAACCGGCTGTATGATCCCGCCCATATGGTCCGGCGTTCCAGGAAGTTCCCGAGTGTCTGAGCAGCAAAATCTCACCGTCTCCGTCTGGCGCGGCAAGGCGCAGGGCGCCTATCGGGACTATCTTGTGCCTGAGCGCGAGAGCCAGACGGTGCTCGATATCGTCACCTGGATTCAGCGCCATCTCGACCCGACATTGAGCTACCGGTTCGCCTGCCGCGTCGGCATGTGCGGGTCGTGCGCGATGATGGTCAATGGCGCGCCGCGCTGGACCTGCCGCACCCATGTCGCGAAGGTCGCGCGAAAGGGACGGCTGAAGATCGGGCCGCTCGCCAATCTGCCGGTGATCAAGGATCTGGCGGCCGATATGAGCGAGTTCTTCGACAAATGGCAGCGCGCCGAAGCACGCTTCAAGCCGACCAGGACGCGCCGCGACGGTGTCGAGATCATCCCGCCGTCGACGCCCGCCCGCAGGGCGGCAGACGCGGCGATCGAATGCATCAATTGCGGGGTGTGCTATGCCGCCTGCGACACGGTGCGCTGGAACGGCGCCTATCTCGGCCCGGCCGCCCTCAACCGCGCCTGGACGCTCGTCAATGACAGCCGCGACGGCGGCCGCATCAGCCGTCTGAAGGCGGTTTCCGGCGACGGCGGCTGCCATAACTGCCACAGCCACCAAAGCTGCCAGGCGCTGTGCCCGCAGGGCCTCAATCCGACCGCCTCGATCGCCGGCCTCAAGCGGCTGACCGCGGCGGCCTATCTTCGGGGCGCGCTCAAATAATGGATGTCCGGCTCTATCTCGCCCAACGCATTTCGGCGGCGCTGATGCTGCCCCTGGTGGCCGTTCATATCCTGGTTGTTCTCTACGCCGTCGGCGAGGGATTGACTGCCGCTGAGATCCTCGCGCGCACCCGGGGGAGCCTCTATTGGGCGCTGTTTTACGGTCTCTTTGTCGCCGCCGCCGCCATCCACGCGGCCATCGGCGTCAGGTCCGTCGCCCGCGAATGGACGCCGCTCAGGGGACGGACGCTCGACTATGGCGCGATTGGCTTCGGCGTCATCCTGGCTCTGCTCGGCGCCCGCGCCGTCGCCGCGGTGGTGTTGTAGATGCGGGCGCACCGGAAAGCGACCTTGTGGCTCGCAGCCCTCGTGCACCGCATTTCCGGTCTCTTATTGGCGGTCTTTCTGCCCGTTCATTTTCTTGCCCTCGGCCTTGCCATCGAGGGCGAGGCGAAGCTCGAAAGCTTCCTCAGATGGTCGGAGAACCCATGGGTGAAACTTGCCGAGATGGGGCTGGTGTTTTTGTTGACCGTGCATCTGCTCGGCGGCGCGCGTCTCCTGGTGCTCGAGAATTTTCCGTGGCGTGATTGGCAGAAGACGCTGGCGGCCATCGCCGCCGGTGTCGCCACGCTGATCGCATTCGGATTTTTATTCCGCGCGGTTTAGGCTCTATACTCAGGCGGGGTTTTGGGCGTCTTTGCCCGGAGAGGGGCGAACTCTCCTTGAACCGGTAACGATAACCCATGGATTCTTGGCGCATGACGCTGGAACGGTCGAAGACGGATATTCTCATTCTGGGCAGCGGCGGCGCCGGCCTGTTCGCGGCGCTTCACGCCCATGACGCCGATCCCGATCTCTCCGTGACCGTCGCCAGCAAGGGCCTGCTCGGCAAATGCGGCTGCACGCGCATGGTCCAGGGCGGCTATAATGTCGCGCTCCATCCGGGCGATTCCGTCGAACGCCATTTCATGGACACCATCGAGGGCGGCAAATGGCTGCCGCACCAGGAATTGGCATGGACGCTTTGCGAGACCGCCGTCGAGCGCGTTCAGGAGTTGGAGAACGAAATCGGCTGCTTTTTTGACCGAAATCCCGATGGCACCCTCCATGGCAAGGCCTTTGCCGGGCAGACCTTCGACAGAACGGTCCATAAGGGCGATCTCACGGGGATAGAAATTATCGGCCGGCTGATGGAGCAGGTGTGGGCGCGGCCGATCGCGCGGCTTGAGGAACACCGGGCCGTCGCCCTGATCCCGGCGGCAGGCGAAAGGACCATCGCCGGCGTACTTTTCATCGATATCCGCAGCGGCGAATTCCGGCTGGTCGAGGCCAAGGCCGTGCTACTTGCCACCGGCGGCGGGCCGACCATGTACCGCTATCACACGCCCTCCGGGGACAAGAGCATGGACGGCCTGGCCATGGCGCTGCGCGCCGGGCTGCCGCTCCGAGACATGGAAATGGTGCAGTTTCACCCGACCGGGCTGCTCGCCGGTCCCGATACGCGCATGACCGGCACGGTCCTCGAAGAGGGGCTTCGCGGCGCCGGCGGCTATCTCCTGAACGGCGACAGCGTGCGTTTCATGGAAGGCGTCTACGAGAATGCCGAGCGCGCCACCCGCGACGTCGTCAGCCGCGCCATCTACCGGGAAATGCGCGAGGGCCGGACGACGCCGAATGGCGGGGTCTATATCCAGATGAGCCATCTCGACCGCGACTACGTCGTCAAGACGTTCAAGGGCATGGTCGAGCGCTGCGCCGATTGCAGGTTTGATCTCGCCGGCGGGCTTGTCGAAATCGTGCCGACGGCGCACTATCTGATGGGAGGTGTGGTTTGCGCGCCCGACACCTCCACGGAATTGCCCGGTCTCTTCGTCGCCGGAGAGGATGCGGGCGGCGTTCATGGCGCCAACCGGCTGGGCGGCAACGGCGTCGCCAATTCGACGGTGTTCGGCGGCATCGCCGGCGACAGAATGGCGGAATGGGTGAGGGTGGATGGCGCGTCGCTGAAGCCGGACGAGGCGGTGATCGGCGCGGAACTGGAACGGGCGCGCCGGCCGTTCAAGGCGCGACCCGGCAACATAGAAGCGATCCGGGAGAAGCTTTTGGGTCTCATGTGAGATAATGTCGGCGTCGTCCGCGACAAAGACGATCTTGCCGCCGGGGCGGAGCGTCTCGATGAGCTTGCCGAGGAGCTGGTGACGGATGTTGGATTGGCGGAAGCCGATCCCGCCTTCAATCTCACCTGGCACGATTGGCTCAATATGAGAAGTCTCATCGAGATGAGCCAGGTCATCGCCAAGACGGCGCTTCAGCGCGAGAACTCGCGCGGCGCGCATTATCGCGACGACTTTCCGGATACCGGAAGCCTGGTGAATTCCCACTTCACGATCGCCCGGAAGGCCGATGAGCAGATCGCCGTCACCGAGGAACGCGTTTATTTCACGCGCATCCGGCCCGGCGAATCCCTGTTGCAGGCCGGCGCCGGCGATGGCGGCGGCGCGGACGCGACGAAAGCCGCGGAATAGGAATATGGATATGATCCCTATCAAAGCGATTGAAAAGGCGGCGGGCGAACTGATGGCCAAGGCGGCCATCGAGATCCCGGACGATTATGTCGAGGGATTGCGGCAGATGGCCGACACGGAAAGCGGCGAGCTTTCGGCCTTCGTCATCCGCGCCATGCTCGACAATTACGAGGCGGCGAAGGAGGACCGCCGCGCCATGTGCGCCGACACCGGCGTGCCGCGCTGGTATGTGAAAATCGGCAATGAGGCGCGCATCGAGGGCGGCCCGGTCCGCCTTGAGGAGGGGCTGCGCCGGGCGACCGCCGAGGCGACCGACAAAGTGCCGCTCAGGCCGAACCGCGTTCATCCGCTGTGGCGCACCGACCACAACAATAATTGCGGCATCAACGCGCCGGAAATCGAATATTCCTTTCACCCGGACGCCGACTGGATCGAGATGACCACGGTTCACAAGGGCGGCCTCTTTGGCTCGGACTATCGCATGCTTTTTCCGGGCGACGGGATCGGCGGCATCAAGCGCTTTTTCCTGGACACGTTGATCGCCTTCGGCAAACGGGGGCTCGCCTGCCAGCCGGCGATTGTCGGCGTCGGGCTCGGCGGCTCCAAGGATATCAGCATGACCCTCGGCAAGCAGGCGGCGTGCCTGAGGACCGTCGGCAGCCGCAATCCCGATCCGAAGATCGCCGAGCTTGAGGAAGAATTGAAGGAGATGGGAAATTCGATCGGCATGGGCGCCATGGGCTTCATGGGCTCGTCCATGGTCGTCGACTGCCATATCGAGGTCGGCTACACGCATACCGGCGGCATGCCGATGAGCGTCCATATGTTCTGCCTGTCGTCGCGCCGGGCGACGGCGCGCGTCAAGAAGGATGGGTCGGCGGAATTTCGGTGCGATCCGCAATGGTTTACCGATTACATGCACCGGGAGACGGTGGAATGGCCAACGCAAACACAACCATCAAGACAGTCCGCCTGAAAACGCCGGTCACGGCGGAAGATCTGAAAGGTCTGGAGATCGGCAACGTCGTCTATCTTGACGGGCGGGTCTATACCGGCCGCGAGGGCGTCTATGCCAAAGTCATAGAGGAAGGCGCTGGCCTGCCGGCGGACCCCGCCGAGATCGGCAACGTCAATTTTCACTGTTCGCCGGCCGCCGCGCCGAGGGAAGGCGGAACTTACGAAATCGGCGCGGTAACGGCGACGGCGTCCTTCCGCTTCGCGAAGTGGCTCGACCAATGGTTCGCCCTGTCCGGCGCCAAGATCATTATCGGCAAGGGGGGGATGCCGGGAGACGTCTACCGGGAAAAATTCGTTCCCAACGGCGCCATCTATCTGACGACGGTCGGCTATGGCACCGGCGCCCTTCTCGGGCGTGGCGTCAAGAAAGTCGCGGCGGTCTACTGGCTGGAAGAGCTTGGTATCGCGCAGGCCATGTGGGTCTTTGATGTCGAAAATTTCGGCCCCTTTATCGTCGAAAGCGATTGCGAGGGAAACAGTCTCTTCGAGCGCGAGAACGCCAAGATAGCCAAGGGTCTCGGCAAGCATTATGAAGGGCTGAAACCGGCAATTCTGAAGCGCTTCGGTGAGACGGATTCGCGCGAGGACGAACTGATTTAGCCAACGTCCCCACTGCTGTCCGGTTTAGTTTTGAGGGAGACGTGAAAATTTGTTTTGTCAAAAGAAGATAGCGGACACCTCGGGACATTGAGACAGCAATTTGGCGGCGTGTTTATCCCCTTCCCCCTCGAGGGGGGAAGGCCAAACGCCACCGGTTTACCCGGCATTATGT
>CAYWBS010000226.1:0-5585 GCA_964456215.1 uncultured Hyphomicrobiaceae bacterium | reverse complement strand
CAGTCAAACTCGCATCAATCCGTATCTGGTTGCGATTTAATGAGTCGGTGACCTAAAGGAACTATCTCCATGTATCCGGAGGTCGGGTTAGGGGTCGTCGGCACATAAACAACGGCAAGCTTTTGCCCGGTTTCGGGTTCGGTCATTACTCTTGTCACAAGGCCGACGGCTTTCATTTCCGGCGAGGGAAACTCAATCAATACCACTCGCTGCACGTCCTCAGGTTTCTGCTGCATTACGGAAACCAGCTTTTTTACACCTCCGTACACTTTCTGAACGAAGGGAACGCGATCTAGAATGCTTTCAACCGCTCCGATTAGACGACGTCCGATTAAGCGACTAGCAAACCAGCCCAGTAAGTACAGGCTAATCAGAGCGATGATGACAGCAAGAAACTGATTTACCCAGGGCTGAAAAAGCCAGCTCACTAATTCGGGCGCCTGTCTCTCAAGATTACTTGAGATCCATAAGACCCAAGGTTTCCCGAACTGTGAAAGCAGCCGAAAAACAAACTCAAATACAATCCACGTAACCCAAAGCGGTATGATTGTGAGAATTCCGGTGAAAATATATCGGCCGATGTGACTTCCGAATTTTGACTGAGACATGCGCTCTAACCTCGCTATTGGGAACAGGTAATCGAGTATAGCTTCATCTGGGAATCATTAAGCCATGTCGTAGACGTGATCGACAGCCGCAGTCCATGCGGATGATATTGGTAAGAAAGCCTACTCAATCGGGCCGCGAAACATTGCAGATCAGACGGCAGAGGCGAAGATTGGACCGGCAAAGACGGTGCCTGCCACGGGACTTGAACTTCCCGATCGGGTCAAAAGTCCCCCGTTATTGCTGTGCAATTCTGACGGTGAGAAAGGGGCGGATAGCGGACGCGCTGTCAGATTACTCTGTACGGGGAAAAGGGCCACTTCCGAACTCACTTCTGTTCGATGATGGTGCAGCGCACTTAGTCCGTGTCGTCCACATAGGCGACGTTCAGGCCGCAACGACGCTCCGGCTAGTATCGAGCCGTCACAACTTCCGCTTCTGAACGCAAGGCAGCGGTGATATGCTCGCGATGGGCTTAGCGGCCTATTACCCCTTTCCGACATGGCGGCTTCGTCAACGAGTGGCAATAGCGGACGTGAATATGGCCTAGGCCCAACGCCTTAAAACATCAGATTCGTAGACAGAGCCCAACGTAACAAAATCAACGGCCATTCTGACTTTTCCGCCAGTGCAGCTGAAGTGGTGGCCAACCCGTTAGCAGCAGAGTCAGAATCTACGGACCAGTGACAAAAGCTGCGATCAGATCTGAGAGTCAAGGCTAGTCGGGTTGTCTGATCCAAGTGAGTTCTCATGTAACGAGCGAGGAATCACAACATGACCAAGCTGGCGGGCAGTAGGCTATTGCACGACGTCCCACAAACTTTCTACTGATAGAGATTGGTTTCGCAACGGCACACAAAACCGCTATTTTTTTGCCCGCGAGATCACAAACCTCGACGACGTACTACCATTGAGCTACGTTTAAGTAGCAGCCGACCATGGATCAAGTGTGGTCAAAATCATCAGGGGAGCTACCACAGAATGTCTCGAAAGACGTGGCGTGCATGCGGCTTTCCACAGTTATGCGGGGCCACATTATAAGTAAGCTGATGTCCACGTCTGCGCAAAGCCCAGAGGCGGAAAAAACGTTAGGCGACTTTAGTCGACTACCTTACCAGTCACTCCCCTATCCCCAATCGGCACCCACACGACTGTTTGGTTTGGCAAAATTATTCGGACTTTCACCGGCAGACATTGAGAGCTGCTCGGTCTTGGAACTTGGCTGCGCATCCGGCGGAAACCTCATACCGCTAGCCGCTAGGTTTCCGAATTCCAAGTTCTTGGGCATCGATTTGACTCCTCGCCACATCGAACAAGGTCTCTCGCGGATCAAGGCTCTGAACCTTGAGAATATCGTACTCCGCCAAGCTGATGTTACAGATATCGACATACCCGAAGACGCATTTGATTGCGTGATTGCACATGGCCTCTATAGCTGGGTGCCAAAGCAGGCGCGCGAAGCAATTTTGAGAATAAGCGGCCATAGTTTGCGGGATCGCGGCATAGCATATGTAAGCTACAATGTCTTTCCAGGTTGGGGAATGCGCGGAATAATCCGCGACCTGATGCTATATCACGTTGGCGATCACGAACCTCCAAATGAGCGCGTCGCAAAGGCTCGCTGGGTCGTGGACAATATTGCCAAAGTAACGAACTCTCAGAGCAGTTATGGTCAGTGCCTGCGCGAAGAAGCGAACCAACTGTCGACCTCTAGTGACTCATATATTTTGGGCGAGTTTCTGGTGCCCGATAATGCGCCCTGCTATTTCTGTGAGTTTCATGACGCCGCTAGGAGACATGGTCTCGCATTCCTAAGTGAATCAGAAATTGAAAGTTTATTGCCCGAGACATATGGCGAAGAGGCCGCTTCACTCATCCGCGCGATGTCGGCGGACAGGATCGTTCATCGGGAACAATATCTCGATTTCGTGATGGGACGAACTTTCCGTGAGACTCTGCTCGTGCCGCAATCGGAGATCAAAACAATTCAACGCCAGATATCTTCCACGCGGCTGGAGAGTCTACATCTCGTCGGAAAGCTTTCATTTGATGCGGAGAAAAGTTGCAAGGGTAAGTATCTATTTAAGTCGCCGACTGGACGCACGGTTACTACCGCTAGCGAGATCGTTCGGCATGCATTGGGAATTTTCGCACTCGCCCATCCAGAATCTCGAACTTGTTTTGAGTTACTCGCCGAAGCCGCCGAAGCAGGGCTGAAGATTTCATCTGCACAACAAGAGATCGTACACAATACACTGCTTCGAATGGTTGCGGCCGGCATCATTAGGGTGTCAAGCGCGCCTATCAGCGTCGGTCGAGCGGATGTCGAATACCCGGTGGCGTGGGCAATTGCTCGCGCCGACGCGTCTGCGGGACGCGCGCTGACGACTAGCCTCACCCACCAGACGGTCAAAATTGATGCTGTTTCGAAAATTCTCTTACCGCATTTCAACGGACAAAATAACCGAGCACAATTGCAGGAATTACTCGCGCGCGCAGTCGGCGAAGAAAAAATTACGATTACGAACAATCAAACAGGAGTGCCTTTGCAAGGCGAGGCACTTCATGCCGCAATCTCAGAACACACGAATTCCTGTATTTCCAGGTGTTCAGAGGCCGCCCTCCTCCAGCCCAACTCTCTCACCTAGAGTTCTCCTACGGAAATCAACAAAGATCGTCTGTTACCATAGCTTAAAATCTCACCGCTCAGCCGCTGATCAAGCCAATTGCCGACGCGAACCATGATCAAATTGCGTACCACTTCGAGCCCTGCAAGTGTGAGAAATGCCAGCCCGGCAATGAGCGTCAGAAAAATCAGCGTATCGTAGCTGCGGCTCGTCAGGACCCGATCATCGATCTGGAGCACGTAGAGCGGTGCCGTCAGCATCAGGACATTGATGCAAAGACTGAAAAGGACGACCATGCCAAAATTGGTCTGACAGACGCGAACGGCATCTGACAGTCCGTTTTCGTCTCTTGCCGAGTTTTGATCGTTGACGCGTACAGCGAAACTCCGGCGATGCTGGCGGTTAGCCCGTCCCGCTCATCGACATTCCGGTCCACACATTTCAGGTCCCCGCCTTTATCTTGTTCATCGGCCTTAAAAGCCATTTCACGCACAATAGTTCCTCATGGTCGCATGTTGCACACTTAATTACCTGCGCTCGTAAATGGCTATTCGGCATTTTCCGTAAGTCAGAACAAGAAATCATCCTCTGTGACCTCACCCAAATTCAGATCGACAACTGTGATCGTGTCGGTTCCGTCGGTAATCACAGCATCACCGTTGACGTCAAACGAGAGATGATTTGTCTCCAGATCGACGAAGTCGACGATATTGGGCAGCCCGGAAAGATCGATTTTCTCATTACCATTGTTGGCAAAATCAAAAATGATGTCGTTTCCGAAATTCGGACCAAAGACAAACGTATCGTTTGCTCCATCGCCGAACAGCTGATCGTCGCCAAGGCCGCCAATAAGGACATCACGCCCCGCTCCGCCGCTCAGTACATCGGCACCTTCTCCACCGTCAAGGGTATCTGCTCCCCCATTGCCGAATAGCTGATCGTTGCCAGAGCCTCCGCTGAGCAGATCACCTCCTATTCCGCCACTGATCTCATCATCACCCTCGCCGCCATCGATAGTGTCCGCACCCGAGCCGCCATCGACGATGTCATTGCCTGCACCGCCAAGGATGGTATCACCGCCTATCCCACCACTGATGTTATCGTCACCCGTGCCGCCATCGATAGTGTCCGCACCCGAGCCGCCATCGATGGCGTCGTTGCCGGCATCGCCAAAAATTGTGTCACCGCCCGCGCCGCCGGCTACCGTGTCGTTTCCGGGGCCGGCTTGCACGAGATCACTGCCCGTGCCAGTTGAGACCGTATCGTCCCCACCGCCTGCATTGATAACGTCGTTGCCGCCGCCAACGCCTATGGAGTCTTCACCTGATGTTCCATCTATGGTCTCACCATTCCCACCAGTTTCATCCATGCCATTGACGGTGATGCTGATTGTCTCGGTGGTGCCATCAATCGATTGAATGACTATGTCATCAATCACGGCCTCGCCGTTGTTGAGCGCCTGCACTTCTCCGCTGGCGTTGGCAAGCGTATACGTCCAGTCACCGGACTCATTCAAATCCAGTGTGCCAAAGTCACCGGCAAACGAACCGGCGACGAAGAGCTCGTCTCCAGGGTCGGGATCGCTGATCGTCAACGCACCGGTCGCCGCTAGAAGCGTATCCTCGGTGACCGAACCGGTCAGCTGCCCGCTGATGTCTGCAGGGTCATTGGCGGGCGAGACGTTGATTGTTGCCGTCGCATCCGCTGCGTCATCTCCACCATTGGCATTGCCATCGCCGTCGACCACCAAAAACTGCAACGAGCGTGGCAGGGGCGATGGGTCCT
This sequence comes from uncultured Hyphomicrobiaceae bacterium, assembly GCA_964456215.1. Lineage (GTDB taxonomy): Bacteria > Pseudomonadota > Alphaproteobacteria > Rhizobiales > BFAS01 > MnTg02. The sequence goes on along the minus strand of CAYWBS010000226.1, from coordinate 567 downwards.
CCGAGGTGTTCGAATAAAGAACATGGGCGATGAGCGCCTCCACCGCCTCCGTCGTCGCCGCATCACTGGTGAGAAAGACAATAAGGCCCCTGCCATCGACACCGCCGATAGGATTAAAGGTCCCGATTGGGACACCGCCATATGTGACCGTGTTGGTGACCGCGCCAATTTCGACGCCGATCTCACCGGGACCTGTGCCCTGGTTTTCGATCGTCAGCTGATCACTGGCGGAATTGTTTGCAAGATACCCGATGTTCAATAGCCCGCCATTGAAGTTGCCGCTGTCCGGATCGCTCAGACTCACCAACGGAGCAATCGCCGTCGGCCCTTGGTTCTCGGAATAGTTGAGCGTGACGCTCGTACCCGCGCCCGCACCATTGAGATCAGGGACCGGCGGGTCGTTGACGGGCGTAACGGAGACATCGCGTGTTACGACATTGCTGTCGGCACTGCCATCATTGGTGGTGAAGGCAATTGTGCGCGTGTCGTTGCTCGGGGTATCCGATGTGTTCGCATAAGTGACTGATCGCAAGGCGGTCTCGTAATCAGCCAGTGACGCCGCACCCA
>CAYWBS010000225.1:0-5589 GCA_964456215.1 uncultured Hyphomicrobiaceae bacterium | reverse complement strand
GTGAGAGCAATTGCGAGGCTTTCGGCCACGTCGGCCTGAATATTCGAACCTTGCGCCGGGACGGGATTCAACATCGGTCATCTCCTCACTTGTGATCTGCACTTTTTACGGCTGGCCGATGATGTCGGATCACTGGCGTGTCATCGGGTCTACAGGGTTTTTGGGAAACGTCGTAAGGGAGGCGCTGGTTCGCAGGCGTATCTGGGCGAGGCAGTCTCACCAAGATCAAGATCTGCCTGAAATTGCCTGGATCTGCGTCCTCAGCGCCTGTTCGATAGCTTTGGTCAGTGTTCAATGGTCGGCTCCACGGCGCTGGAGAGCCAATCCACCAGCCGTCCGTCCGCTCCGACTAAATATTTGCAGAAGTTCCGTCGGGGGTTCGCCCGGTCGCCGAGAATCTCGATTTGTTTCCGAAATCGTTGGACGGCACGCCAATGACGATCGGCCATCATTTTAATAGCGCTCTAAAAGAGCTTACAATGCCGATATTGCTGGATGAAGTTGCAAAAAGACGGCGTGTTGATCACAAGAAGGAACTGGCCGCGCTAATCATCGGGTGGCAGGGGCCAACCGTGGTCGCTTCGAACGTGAAGTCGTAAGTGGAGTCCGTCTGCGCTAGCGCGACGCCAAAACGAGCGCGCCGAATATCGCAACTTTATACAAGAAATTATTTGTTGATTGTGACCGATATTCTCGCAGACAGGAACATTCTGGCGCTCGCCAATGACTTACACCGGCCGGCACCGCTAATCTCGATAGGCGGCAGCCATCACCAGAACGATGGCTATAGATTGCCGCGTCACCCGTCGGCGCATCAGCGTTTGGGACACGTTTTTGCTCCCACCACGCGACGGCCTCGCGGGTCTGCAACCAACACAAACGTGTCGATAAGAAGCGCCGCCACAATGAAACGCGTCGGCGAATCTACATAACGAATCAAAACAAAATTTTCCAATGGTGATCCAGTCTGACTCGACGCTCGTAATCAAAGCGTTGAAATTGATCGGCAAGACTGCTCTCGGATAGAACTGCGGCAGGCCGGTCAGTTAGCTCAAGAAAAACGTCTTCTTTCGATTCGAAGATACGCTTTGAGGCCGTCAACTCTGAAGTTTGATCCGTCTCATATTGTCCTCAATCGAGAAGACCAACTGGAGGTAGATAATCAAATGAAGCGCATGAGAACAACTTTTGCCGCAATTATTGTGGCCGGACTGTCGTCATTTGCTGTCTCGGCCAATGCTGGCGGCATGAAAAAAGACATAGTTGATACTGCCGTGAGCGCCGGACAATTTAATACGCTTGTTACGGCAGTTAAGGCCGCCGGCTTGGTTGATACGCTGAAAGGAAAAGGGCCTTTTACTGTCTTTGCGCCAACAGACGAAGCTTTTGGCAAACTGCCCAAAGGTACAGTTGAGGACCTCCTCAAACCCGAAAACAAAGGGAAGCTCGCCGCAATTCTGACGTATCATGTCGTACCGGGCGCCATCATGTCAGAAAGCATTTCCGGAAAGAAGATGATGGTGAAGTCAGTCCAAGGCAGTGAATTGTCCGTCAACGCCACCGAAGGCGTAATGATTGACAATGCAAAGGTGATTTCGGCCGACATCCAAGCTTCGAACGGCGTTATCCATGTAATCGATACCGTCGTCATGCCTAAGTAAGCGCTGACACTGCGAACATATGTTCAAATCCTGAGCGGCCCGTTTGTACGGGCCGCTCAAAATTCATAAAGAGCCAAATATCTAGCTCGTTATTCTTCTTGTAATGCGGGAGAAATTTAGCAGTGGTGGAGGACCAAACCAAAGCGCCGTGGCAATGTCGGATATGCGGCAACCAATCACAAGTTCAGACAATCAATTTCCGCATATGAGGACAGCCACCAAATTGATCTCCGCCGTCCGATTGCCGCTGAGGGCCATGCCCGATTCTGGACCCAATTCATCATCTGATCATTCAGATTTGTTGCTTGGAAAGATGCATTTGGCATCCTTGATTACAGTCCCGGCGTCATCCGTGGAGCTTCGGAAAAATGGGCCAACTTCTTCGAAATATCCCTCGGATGATGCAGACAGAAGCTGACCTTGCGGAATCCCGCTCGTTTTTCGATCTCGAACCGTTCGCTCAGTTTGACCGGGTCGTGGACCCGTCCGTCTTCGTGCCGGTACCGAATGACCATCTGCTCGGCCTGACGGACGTGGTGAGTTCGACCAGAGCCATCGCGGCCGGGCGTTATAAGGCAATCAACATGGCCGGCGCGGCAGCAATCAGCGCGGTCATGAACACTCTTGAAGGTGAGTCATTTCCCTTCGTCTTTGGTGGCGACGGGGCGAGCTTCGTGGTCGCGGAACATCATGGTTCGCGCGTGCGGGAAGCCTTGGCTGCCACGGCGCAATGGACATTCGAGCAACTCGGCCTTGAATTGCGCACGGCGCTCGTCTCCATGGGCGACATCCGGGAGGCGGGTTTCGACGTACGCCTGGCCCGTTTTGCAGCTTCTCCGAATGTTTCCTACGCAATGTTTTCCGGTGGCGGCGTCGAATGGGCGGAGCAGCAAATAAAGGCAGGCCGGTTCTTGATCCCCCCGGCTCCGCCCGGCACCCAACCTAATCTTGAAGGGCTGTCCTGCCTCTGGTCGCCGATTAAAAGCCAGAATGGCACGATCCTGAACCTGATTGTCCGCGAGGCGCCGGGGGCAGAGCACGGCATGTTTGCGGCCGTTGTCCGAGATATCGTCCATCTTATCGAGCGCCGCGAGGAGGGTGCAGGACATCCGGTCAGTGAGGACCGAATCCGCTTTCGCTGGCCGCCAGCTGGGCTGGATATGGAAGCAAGAGCTGATCTGACCAATCGGCCGCTCTGGCGCCGCAGGCTCGGGCTGTGGGGGTATACTCTGCTCGCCTATGTGACGTTTCGGACGGGCTGGCATATCGGTGGTTTTGATCCGGTCCTCTATCGAAGGGACGTCGTCCTCAATAGCGATTTCCGCAAGTTCGATGACGGGCTGCTAATGACGGTGGATTGCCACGAGCAAACTGCGGACGAGATCGAACAACGTCTTGCCGAAGCCGAGCGGTTGGGGACCGTGCGCTATGGAACGCACCGTCAAACCGCCGCACTGATGACCTGCATCGTCCCGTCGATCCATACCGACAATCATATGCACTTTCTGGACGGCGCCGCGGGCGGATATGCCGCGGCCGCACGGAGAATCAAGGCAGCCGAGGCCCGAGACTGAACCCGGTTCCGGTTCTGGTGGGCAACCTGCATTGGTTTGTCAGTAGGTCTATTGTGTACTTCTGACCCCTTGCCGCGACATAGGAGATGGCTCTAAGAAGACGCTTCTCGACCATGGCCGACATGTGACAATCGTTGTTTTGAGCGTCGTCCTTCGCGGCAGAAAAGAGACTCAATTTGAAGAGGGAAGCCAATAGATTGCGTGATCTATTTCTCTTGTGAGTGGGTGCTTCAACACGTGCGACCGTTCCGCGTTCGGGCAGCGTCATCTGTCCTGTCAGTACTCCGCTTTTATTGCCTCATAACCGGCAAGCGCCTGAGTGCGTGCCGTCGCAAGATCGACGATCGGCTTTGGATAAGTCACGCCCAACTCGATGTCGGCATTGGACAGGGCCGAGTCCGGAGCCTCGAATGGCGCGTGGATATACTCGGGGTCAAGGCCTGCAAGCTCAGGGCACCAGCGCCGCACATAGGCGCCTTCCGGGTCGAATTTCCGCCCCTGAGCGATCGGATTGAAAATGCGGAAATAGGGCGCCGCATCGGCACCGCTTCCCGCCACCCATTGCCACCCTGCTGAGTTGTTGGCGAGATCGGCATCGAGGAGCGTATCCCGAAACCAGGCCTCGCCATGTCGCCAATGGAGGCGCAAATGCTTCACCAAGAAGCTGGCGGCGACCATGCGAACCCGGTTGTGCATATAGCCGGTCCGCCAGAGTTCTCGCATTCCGGCATCGACGAAGGGATAGCCGGTCATGCCGCACCGCCACGCTTCCAGATCCGCCGCGCTTTCGCGCCACGGGTATGCGTCGAAGGCCGGGCGCCAGTTCTGCTCTGGCAGAGTCGGGAAATGATAAAGCAAATGATAGGAGAACTCGCGCCAGCCAATTTCGCTGAGAAATTTGTCGACGTCCTTTCGCAGTTCAGGACGGCTGTCCGCCAGAAAGCGAAGCCTTGCCAAAACCTGACGCGGCGAGATTTCCCCGAAATGCATATGCGGCGACAAGCGGGAGACATTCTCACGATCCGGCCGGTCTCGGAGCGTGCCATAGCCTTTGAGCCCGTCGTCAATAAACGACTCAAACCGCGTCATGGCACCTTTCTCACCCGGTTGCCAGAGGTTCTCCCAACCGGCTGCCCAGTTTGGAGCATCCGGAAGCAATCTCCAATCGTCGAGACGGTCGCCGATAGCGCACTCGGTAGTAATTATCGAACGGAGGCGCGGGAGCGGCTCCGCGACCTCGCGTGCTGAAATAGCGCGCCAGAACGGAGAATAGACTTTGAAGGGTTTGCCCTGCCGGGTACTAACTTCCCATGGTTCGTGTAAAAGGCCCGAATTGAAACCGCACACATCAAGGCCCCGGCTGCGCAAATCCTCCATGATGGTCTTATCGCGGGCAATTGCGTGTGGTTCGTAGCAGCGATTCCAAAATATGGAATCGGCGCCCGATTGCTCGATCAATTTGTCCAGCTCTTTTCCAGGGTCTCCGCGCAACAATGTGAGTCGTTCGAGACTTTCACCGAGTGCACGCAGACTGTAGTGCAACCACCATCGACTCGCGCTTCCGAGTTGACTTGTGACGCCCCGGTCGCCGCCACCCTCAAGAATATAGACGGACACGATCGGCCCGCGCTGGACGGCGTGGAAGAGAGCCGGGTTATCCGATAGCCGCAAATCTTGGCGGAACCAGACAATAGTTGTCATTAATCAAAGAGCCTCAAGAAATGAGCGATAATCCAATTCGACGTTTGATAACGGGGAGCCTCCTCGGTGGCTCCCCGTTCCGAAAGGCCTAGCGAGACTTTGGCAGCAGGACCTTGTCAATGACGTGAATGATGCCGTTGTCTGCGCGAATGTCGGCGGAAACTACAGTAGCCCCGTCAACGGTAACGCCCGATCGTGATTTCTTGACTTTCAGCGTCCGCGCATCTGAGTTCAGGGAGCGCACCGGAATGCGGCGATGCGGAAGCATATCGGAACTCAATGTCCGACCCACCACATGATAGCTCAAAATTGCGACGAGCTGATCCTTGTTCTCGGGCTTGAGCAGGTTCTCGACTGTTCCGGAAGGAAGCTTGCCAAACGCTTCATCGGTTGGCGCAAACACCGTCAACGGACCTTCGCCACTAAGGACGCCTGCAAGTCCGGCGGCCTTCGCAGCTGCAATCAAAGTGTTGAATTTACCCGCCTTGGAAGCCGTCTCGACGATGTTGGCTGCATTTGCTGATCCAGCGGTGAGCACTAAAGCAACAACTGACGCACCAAGCCCTTTAGCGAATTTCATGGTCTCATACTCCTGTTGAGGGAATCCCAATTGCGATCGGACATCGACATCCGATGGTGGCGAGTACGGAACA
>CAYWBS010000224.1:0-5593 GCA_964456215.1 uncultured Hyphomicrobiaceae bacterium | reverse complement strand
CTGGTATGAGTAAGGCATCGAGGTCCAAATTCTGGGAATGTTTGGTTTTCTCGGTCATTCAGATTGGTCCCGCATTGAGGCGACGGTCACGTTACCCGCTGAAATTCAGGTATCGGCAAATTATCAGTTCATTATTCGCATTCTGGAGCCGTTAAGTCATCATATTGAAAAGAATTGATTTCCCGCCGATGACGCTTACGGAACGCCATTTTCTTCAGAAGCTGATGGATAAAGGGGCCATTACTCTCCGCCCGTAGAAAGATTAATGTCTCATTAATCGGAACGGATCACGGATAATAGCGGCTTGTTGGGAGATTTCTTTGGTTCCGAATTGCTTGAATTAAGCCATTTATGTTTAAGACTTTTTTGAGGCCTGTCCCAAATAATGGTGCCGTCGTCAGTCGCGCGCTGCGCGCGGATTCAAGGAACTTACGATGGCAACACCATGTTCAGGCGCGCAATCCGGCAGGATGCAAGTCGTTTGCAAACTGTTAGCAAGCGTCGCGGCGGCGTCTCTTCTGGGAGCGTGCGCAAATTCGGGAGCCGGCAAAGACCTCTTAACGCGTTCGATTGGAACACGTATTTCCGGCGCGAAAACAGCCGACGCGTCAGCAGTTCTGCCTAAGGATGTCTTGTACTGGGAGAAAGAAGTTCGGAAAAATCCAAAAAACGCCAAAGCGGCGCTCAATCTCGGTCAAAGCCTGAAGGCCGCCGGGGCAAAAAGGCGCGCCTATGCATTCCTGCGGGCTGCGGCCGCCCAGCATCCGGAAGATGTCGGGATTACCTCTGAATATGGGCGACTGGCCGTCGAATTGGATCAACTCAGCGAAGGCGACACAGTCCTCGCTCGGATCGACACTGCGAATAGTCAGGACTGGCGAGTTATCTCGGCGCGCGGCACCATCCGGGCCAAACAAGGCAAACATGTCGAAGCTAGGGCATTCTATGAACGAGCTCTCAAGATCGCACCGAACGAGGCGTCCGTCCTTAACAATATAGCGCTGACATATGCTCTTGATGGAAAACCCGAAAGAGCCGAATCCCTCTTGCGACGCGCGGCCGAAAATCGCCGCTCTTCCGAACGCGTAACCGAGAATCTTGCCCTCGTCCTCGGTCTGCAAGGCCGATTCGACGAAGCGCGCCAAATATCCAACAAATCCCTGCCGACCGAAGTCGCCAACGCAAACCTTGATTTTCTACGGCGCATGGTCGGTGCGGCGGATTCCTCGGAATCTTTGACCGCAATATCCGCGCCCGCCCAAAAGCAGCGTGTCGCGATGGCCGATTCTGCGCCAGGCGGTTTGGTAACTCAAAAGCGCGAGATTTCGGCGAAATCCGTTATCGTAAGCGGTCATGCGGAAATTAAAAAGAAGGTTGCGACAAAGGGCACCACCAAACTTGTGGCGAAAGCGGACCCAACGGCAGACAAGACAAACGAGAAAAGAAAAGTCCGCAAAACGATCTTCGGCGAGTTCAAATACCCAGCCCGTGATTCCGGCGGCAAAGCTGCACCGAAAAAGTCAAGCAGCAATTCCAAGTCAGTAGTGCAACAGGCGAGACAGGCCAAGCCGGCGATCGTACAAGAGGCCGCCAAGTCCCTAAAACCTCCGAGCCTTCCTCAGTGGTCAATAGAAGTGAACGTGGGAAATAAATCGGCCGAGCCACCTTCAAAGCCTGCGACGCAGAGAACCAGCGAACGCCCGGGAACTAACGAATCCGAACCCATTCACGTCTCGCATTCGCCGATGCCGCCGACGCCCGCGCCTGACAAAAGGAAAGACCAGACTTCCTTCGATTGGACTTCCAAGGTCACTTTCACCAAAGACGGCAGTGCAATAAAGAGACCCTGACATACCGATCTCGTTATCCCAGTTAAGTTAGCGGGCCGCGTATGAAGAGGCCCCCGAGCCGCCCGATTCCGCAATTGCGCATTACGAAGGCAATGACTCGGACACCTCCGGAAACTGGCTTGTAGGCGGTCCATCCGAATCACTCGGGATGCGATGCGGCAGGTTGGGGTGGTTGGCTTGCCGCCAACTTTGTATTTCCGGAGGTGTCCAGGTGCGGATATGGATCTCTAGCAGTCTGCTGAAAAACTTCTCGCACTGAGGTCAAAATCATGATTCGCTGTTTTTGTCGGCAACGGACGGTGGGGAGCGGTATCATGCGGGGACAGTTTCAGGATCAGGGCGGGTTGTTTTCGTATATTTCTCCGGAGGAGCGGATTCCGGAGAAGCATCCGTTGCGGAAGATCCGGGCTCTGGTGCGGGAGGTTCTGGGCGAGCTCGACCAGGATTTCGCGCGCGCTTATGCGCACGAAGGTCGCCCGTCGATCCCGCCGGAGATGCTGTTGAGCGCCCTGCTTGTGCAGGTGTTTTACGGCATCCGTTCGGAAATCCAACTGATGGAACAACTCGATTACAATCTTCTGTTCCGCTGGTTTGTGGGTCTTTCCCCGGACGACCCGGTGTGGGTCCCCGAGACCTTCTCGAAAAACCGCGAACGGCTTCAGAGGGGCGAGATTTTCCAAAAATTCATGACCACGCTCCTGCGGCATCGCAAGGTCAAACCGCTGCTGTCGGACGAACATTTTTCGGTCGATGGCACATTGATCGAGGCCTGGGCCTCGCACAAAAGCTTTCGCCCGAAGGACGGCGCGGATGATGGCGACGGCGAAAACTTTCACGGCCAGAAGTGCAACAACGACAGCCATCACAGCACGACCGATCCCGATAGCCGGCTCTATCGCAAGGCGGCGGGGCGCGAGGCGAAGCTGTGCTATATGGGGCATGCGCTGATGGAGAACCGCAACGGATTGGCGGTGGCCGGCCAGGTGAGCTATGCCGGCGGAACGGCGTGCGGCGGAAGACATGCTGGCGGCAAAGCGGGAAGAAGCCGGACGACGCATCATGGTAGGTTCCGACAAGGCCTATGACACGTCGGACCATGTCGCCAACTTGCGCAAGATCGAGATAACGCCGCATGTGGCGCGGAACGATGCCCCGACCAAGACGGGCAGGCGGCGCAAAAGCGCGATCGACAAGCGCACCACGCGGCACGAGGGCTATGGCATGTCGCAGACGCGGCGCAAGATGATCGAATGTCTGTTCGGCTGGGGCAAGCTGCATGGCACGATGCGCAAGACGAAGCATCGCGGAATTGCAGCCGTCAGCGGCGACTTCCTATTGAACCTGATCGCCTACAATCTGATCCGCATTCCAAAGCTCGCCGCATTCTAGGAGGAGTTGGCCAGATGACCCGTGCAAATCGAAAAAGAACCCGAAAAACCATGCCCGGCGTAGCAAGATCAACGCCCGAACCAGCTTTTTCAGCAGACTGCTAGGCGGATCAGGAATAGCTCTGATTGTCCACTCGATCCGTTTTCACCAGCGACCCCTAATGACCACCGGTTGATCGAGGCCGGACTAAAGATTCATCACCTTCATGACGGCCGGACCAAGTATGACAACGAACAGCACGGGTAGGAAAAACAAGATCATTGGAACCGTCAGTTTCGGCGGCAGTGCAGCAGCCTTTTTCTCGGCCTCAGCCATGCGCATGTCACGGTTCTCCTGAGCCAGAACCCGTAAGGCCTGACTTAAAGGAGTGCCATAGCGTTCCGCCTGAATAAGACTTGTGCAAACCGCCCTAACCCCGGATAGACCTGTTCGCGTACCCAGGTTTTCATAAGCTTGCCGTCTTTCCTGCAAATAAGAAAGTTCTGCCGTCGTCAACGTTAGCTCCTCTGCAAGTTCAATCGACTGCGTACCAATTTCCTTGGAGACCTTTGCGAAGGCTGCCTCGATCGACATTCCGGACTGAACACAGATAAGCAGGAGATCAAGGGCGTCGGGAAACGCCACCTTGATGGATTTCTGGCGCCGCTGGATCAAATTGGAGATGAAGACGTTGGGAAGGAAAAACCCGGCATAGGCGCCACCAATTGCAAATGCCAGCCGCATGATCGCCGGATAGCCATGATCGTTGACAAAGAATAGATAGATCAATCCCCCGAGAAATCCGATAACCGGCAGCGCGACACGGAAGAAGAGGAAGGCGACAACGGGTGCCTGCCCCCGAAAACCCGCCATGCGAAGCTTATCCCGTGTCTCATGAGTTTCCAGCATTTTACGAAGATTGAGTTGCTCGACAACCTGCTGCATGAAGCCTTTGGGCTTTTGCCTCAGACTTCCCCTGCGATTCTCGGCATTTAGCTCCGCCAGCCGCTGCAATCGTAGCTTGTCGCGCTCGGTTGCGACATATTTCATACGTGAATTGAGTTTGTCGGTCTCCAAGAGCGGCATCGCAAAACTGACAATTGTGGCGAACGCGGCCACCGCAGTCAGAACCATCACAACGAACTGGGGATCGTACAGTAGCTCGAACCACTCAGTCATTTGTTCGCTCCCAGCTCCCCAATTCCTTACTTAATAGTCGAAATTGATCATTTTCCGCATGACCAAAACGCCGCACAGCATCCAAACGGCGCTCCCCATCAGCATCATATGGCCGAGCTTTTCAGTCCAAAGGAGAGAAATATATGCAGGTGTCGAAACGTAAACCAAGCCCATAACGGCGAGCGGAAGTGCCCCGATAATGGCCGCCGATGATTTTGCTTCTGAGCTAAATGCATCGACCTTTGACTTAAGCCGCTTACGGTCACGAAGCACATTGGCCAGATTGCCCAGCGCTTCGGCAAGATTGCCGCCTGCCTGTTGCTGAATGGAGATGACGATCATGAAAAAACTGACTTCCGCCAGCGGCATACGACTCAACATACGTTCAAGGCCCTGGGCAAGCGTAACCCCAACGCGCTGTTGTTCCATCAGTTCCACAAACTCGGTTTTCACTGGCTCTGGTGATTCAGCGGCTATTATCTGCAAGCAGTCATTGAGAGGCAGCCCCGATTTGACACCGCGTACGATGATATCGATCGCGTTCGCGAACTCCGCGAGAAATTTTTTTTGCCGACGCTTGGTCAGGTATGACAGAAGAAATCGCGGGACGCCCAGCATTGCGATAAGGCCGGCAGCTCCGGCGACATAGATTGGCGAACCAGTGATAAGAAGCACAATTCCCACTGCGCACCCCAAAATAACCGCGCCAACATAAAATACCCGGGGTTCGATTTTGAGACCGGCGCGCACCAGCTTGCCGCGCATGGTGACTTTCTTCTTAGACTTTTGCTTGGCTTCAAGTTCCTTTAGCGAGTCTTGAACTTGCTTTCGCCGATTTTGATTCACATCCGGTGCACCCGGGCGTGCCGTACGAACAGCGCCGCGGCGGGAAACTGATCGCACGCGTTTTCGTGCCTGGCGTTCCCCGGATAGGAATGGATATATCAGAACGTAAGCTATCCCTCCCGTCGCGAAGGCTGCCAAGGTGATAACTGCTATCGTCAGGATCTCCTGGCTAACCACGTCCGTCCCCCGCCATCGCGTTGATTTGTTCGCCCCCTACTTCGGCCGCTGCCAATGCTGAAGCTAATCTGTGTTCTTCCCCGTAATATTGCGCCCGTTCCCAAAAGCGTGGCCGAGCAATACCCGTCGAGCGATGCCTGCCAATGAGCCTTCCATTGGCGTCTTCGCCGATA
>CAYWBS010000223.1:0-5598 GCA_964456215.1 uncultured Hyphomicrobiaceae bacterium | reverse complement strand
AATGAATCACTGTTCGCCTGAAAAGGGAATCCCGTTTATGGGTATGTGACCTAGACCAAGCGGCGTTAAACGGGCGTTCTTGTACATGTTCATTCGGGTCTTCCTCCCTCCAAGGAGCGCTGACGCTTGGAAACTCCAGTTTCCTCGGTCAGGCCCGAGCGGTATTGAAGTTTTGACGTCAGTCCCAAGCGATGACCTGAGCCTCCGATCGAAGTTATTTTTGTGTCCGGAAAAATGTGAAAGAGATGACAATCCAAAAATGTGGGCGGGCCACCGCGACACGCATGACGAGGCCGCGCGCGCAGGCGATCTGTGAGACAAATCAAGGCGCGCGCGGCCAGGCATATCGTGGAATTCCCCAAAAGAAGAACGAGCTGACCTTCGCGGGCGCCGCAACGACCTATATGCGGACCAGGAACCCCACGAAACGGGACCGGCGTTACATTTCCCTACTTCTGGAATTTTTCGGCACACGCAAAATCTCGGAGATCGACCAGAACCTGACACTTGAAGCCTGTGCCAGGCTCTATCTGAACACGGCCGCGCTGACCATCAACCGCGCCGTCTTCACGCCTATTATTTCCATCACGAACCTGGCCAAGCATCCGCACCAATTGACCAGGCTGGAAGGTCACGACTGGAAAGTACCGGTCGAAACGCCGAAGGATAAAGAATAGTTCGAGCGGGTGCTACCGGAATGCAACCGGGAACTCGCCGCCCTGGTGCTTTGTTGGACGCTACATATCTCGCGCGTACAGGAGCTTTTGGACCGGACGACCGACGATCTCAATCCGAACACCGGAGCATTGACAGTCGGACACATGAAAACGGGACAGCCCCGAACCATCCTACTTTCCGAACCTGTGCTGGCAGCGATATTTAGCTATGACTGGCAGAACATGCGCTGGCTCTTTCGCTACAATAACCACAGCAATGTCTATCGCGATCTCAAAAAGGCCTGCGCAAGGGCAGGAGTGAAATATTACTCGCCCTATAAATTCGGGCGCCATAACGCGACCCGTCGCCTTCTTGATGCCGGCAAAAGCCTGAAATTTGTTCAGGCGGCCGGCCGCTGGAAGACGATCAAGATCCCGGCCGAACGCTACGGGCAGCTCGAACACAATGATGTAGACGTCCAAGTGAATGAGTTTGCGGACGAGTGGGCGAAGAAACGGGGGCTGAAACCGAAAAAATCGAGGCTGGAATCAACGGCAAATACACGGCAAAAGCGCTGACCACAAAAATGGGCATTGTAAATTCAAGAGCTTACTGACCGGCGCGCGCCCTTGGTAAGGGCGAGGTCAAGAGTTCAATTCTCTGCGGCGGCACCATTTCAAGACGTTGAATGACTATTGACGTTACCGGACTCATAAGGCGCTCAAGAGTCAGCCGTGGCGGACCGCTTCAGGCATTGCTGGCGGACCGGACCCGATTGGCGTTAGAATGGCCAAACGACCAGACGGCCAGGGAGGATCACAGCATGCCGACAGCCGAAGCCATTGACCGGGGCCTTCCCGATCATTTGAAATCCCTGCATGTCAAGCCGCAGGAGATGTCCTGGAAAACCACCAAATTCGAAGGCGTTGAGATCAAACCCCTTTATGTCGACCGTGAGACGGGGATGATGACGATGCTCCTGCGCATGGCGCCCGGGGCGACGCTGCCCGATCACGAGCATGTCCAAATCGAGCAGACTTATGTTCTGGAGGGCCGTCTGGAGGACCTGGAAGGCCCGGAGAAAGGGCTCTTGGTCGGCGCCGGCGAATATGTCGCCCGCCCGGCGGGAAGCCGCCATGCGGCGTGGACACCGGAAGGCGGATTGATGGTCGCCTTCTTTCAAATGCCGAATAAATTCTTTGAAACGAACGGCGACGTTTTGGACTTTCCCGGCAAGGATTGGGAGAAGGAATGGGGCGCCGCGAACGCCACGTAATGAGGCTGGCAGCGCCAAGGCCCGCCGTCAGAAAACTGATCCGTCAAATCAGGTAGCGCAAGTCGTCGCGAAAGAGCGGCACGCACCGCTATCTGAATTGTGGCAATCATTGCCACTGATGTCACAAAATGCCGTTTTGATGGTAATGTAGACTGATAAACGGAGGCGCGAGGGCTTTGCGATCCGATATTGATCAGCGGGCAGTTTTGGTAAGCGTTTTGGAGATCGACGAAGATTTCGTGCACTTTCCAGACTCCTTGACAGGCTCGCGCCTCCGCCGGCGAATTGCGGAGGGAATATCCCGTGCCACCAGATACGAAACGCTCCCGAGCCCACTTGAAGGCTCAGCGCGCCGAACTCGAAAAGCTGAGTTCCCGTTCCGCCGGCGCCCGCCAAACAGTAACGCTCGACCAGCAGAATGTCGGACGGCTGTCGCGCATGGACGCGCTCCAGCAGCAGGCCATGGCGCAGGCGACGGAACGCCAGCGGGCGGCGGAGATTGCAAAAATCGACGCTGCGCTCAGGCGGATTGACGACGGTGAATATGGCTATTGCCTGGAATGCGGCGAGGAGATTGCCGAAAAGCGGTTAGAGATTGCTCCGGCCGTGGCGCTCTGCGTGCGTTGTGCCGGCAGCGGCGAGGTTTAGGCCGAACCAGCCGAGTTTCACATATACGCTGCTAGGAATGGGCCGGCAGCGGCAATACCGCCCATGAGGAAAACGACCAAAAAGACCAAACGGAATATACCGGAAAAAGAGGAAAACGGCACCTGCCCCTGATCGGCGTGCCCCAGGAACTTGACGCCGGGGCCGACTTCCAGGGCAAGACGGTTTTCATGATCTTTCAGATGCGCCTCGGCAAGCTTGATCAGCGCTACGTTGCGCCGGTCGAGACGCCAAAAAGCAATGGTGATGAAACTCAAAAAACCGCCGAGCATGGCGCCGGTCAGCGGCGCCTTGTCAATAACCTGCGCATAGCCCGCCGCAATGACCGCCGTGAATATGAGGTAAAAGCGGAAAACGGTCATACGCTGTGAAGCGTGATATTCGAACCAGTTCCAGGCATAGACGCGCGCCGCCTCATAGCTGTCGGTCACCGGTTGCCTCCCTTACTCGGTGCAAGCAAACCCCGCGCATTTGGCGAAGTTTCCGCCGCCGGGCGCTAAACCCGGCGCGAGACCAGTTGACAATAGGGATCTATATCTGAGATGTCATTACCCCATATTTCCGTGCCTGCCGCGGTCCCGTTCCGCCCAACACTTTCAGCCAAGCGTCGATCCAAAACCAGCAGGGTTAAATCACATGTCAAATAAATATCACCTCATCAGTTCGGTTACCTGCCCCTGGGTGCAGCGTTCGGTCATTTTATTGCGCGCAAAAAACATCGATTTTGACGTCACCTATATTAATCTTCGCGAAAAACCCGATTGGTTTTTGAAAATATCGCCGCATGGCAAAGTCCCCGTCCTGCTGGTCGACGATCAGCCGCTGTTCGAATCGAACGCCATCGCCGAGTTTCTCGACGAAATGGTCGAGCCTCGCCTGCATCCGGAGGATCCCATCAAGCGGGCGCGGAACCGCGCCTGGACCGACTTTATCCAGGACTTCCGCAATGCCATAAACGGGGTCATCTACAGCAAATCGAGGGAGGAGATGGAGGACGGTCTGGCGGCGGCCCCGAAGATGGTCGCCCGTCTTGAAGCCGCGCTCGCCAACGAACGCCAAAATGACGGCCCCTATTTCAACAGTGACCGGCTCTGCCTTGTCGATGCGGCATACGGGCCGTTCCTGCAAAGATTTTCGATCGTCGAGGACATATTGAAGACCGGGCTCCTGAAGGCTTTTCCATTGGTCCAGACCTGGTCGGATGCGCTTTTGACAAATCCAGTCGTGGCCGGAGCGGTCGCCGAAAACTTCCCGTCCGAGTTCCGGGAAAATCTCAGGCGCCGCGAATCCTATGCCTGGTCGCTGCTGGAGGCCGCTCAGGCCGCGGAATAGACCATCCCACTTTCCCATGTTTGAAAGGGATTGACCGGGAGAGCCCGTCCGCCGCCCGGACGGATGGCGGGCCGCCGGTCAGCCTCGGCCTGACATGAAAAGAAACACCCCACCATTTTGCCCTACTCCCACTCAATGGTTCCGGGCGGTTTCGACGTGATGTCGTAGACGACCCGGTTGATGCCGCGCACCTCGTTGGTGAGGCGCGTCGCCGTGCGGCCGAGAAAGTCATGGGAGAAATCATAATAGTCCGCCGTCATGCCGTCGGTGGAGGTGACCGCTCGTAGCGCGCAGACAAAATCGTAAGTCCTTGCGTCTCCCATGACGCCGACCGTCTGCACCGGCAGAAGCACGGCGAAGGCCTGCCAAATCGTGTCGTAAAGCCCCGCCTTGCGGATTTCCTCCAAATAGATCGCATCGGCCTGGCGCAGAATATCCAGCTTTTCCGGGCTGATCTCGCCGGGCACGCGGATGGCGAGCCCGGGCCCCGGAAAAGGGTGGCGCTTGACGAAATGATCGGGTAATCCAAGTTCGCGGCCAAGCGCCCTGACCTCATCCTTGAAGAGTTCGCGAAGCGGCTCGACGAGCTTCAAATTCATCCGCTCCGGCAGGCCGCCGACATTGTGATGGGATTTGATGGTCACCGACGGCCCCCCTTTGAAGGAAACGCTTTCGATGACGTCCGGATAGAGGGTTCCTTGCGCCAGGAAGTCGGCGCCGCCGAGCTTTTCCGCCTCTTCCTCGAAGACATCTATGAAAAGCCCGCCGATAATCTTGCGTTTCTCCTCAGGATCGGAAATGCCCTGAAGCGCGCTCAAAAACCGGTCTCCGGCATCCACATGAACCAGGGGAATATTGTAATGACCACGAAACAATGAAATGACCTCCTCCGCCTCATTGAGGCGCATCAGGCCATGATCGACAAATATGCAGGTCAGCCGATCGCCGATTGCTTCATGAATGAGAACCGCGGCAACGGCGGAATCCACGCCACCTGAGAGTCCGCATACGACCCGGCCCTCCCCGACCTCGGTGCGGATCTTGGCGATTTCCGTCTCCCGGAATGCCGCCATTGTCCAATCGCCGGCGCAACCGACAATATTGTGCGTAAAGTTTTTTAAGAGACGCGCGCCCATCGGCGTGTGCACGACCTCGGGATGGAACTGGACGCCGTAAAACTTCCGCGCCTCGTCGGCGATGGCTGCATAGGGGGCATTCTCGGAAACCGCGATGACCTTGAAGCCTTGGGGCAGGCGCGTCACCCGGTCGCCATGGCTCATCCATACCTGTTCACGGCAACCGACCCGCGAGATGCCTTCGAAGAGCGGTGACTCACCTGTTATCTCAATCTCGGCCCGGCCGAACTCGCGTTCTTTTGCGTGTTCCACCTCGCCGCCTTGCTGCGCAACCATGGTCTGCTCGCCATAACAAATTCCGAGGACCGGGACACCCGAGCAAAATATTTCATCGGGAGCGCGCGGCGTATCCGATTCCGTGACGCTCGCCGGCCCCCCGGAAAGAATCACGGCATTCGGGGCAAAGTGGGCAAAGGTATCGGCCGCGTTTTGGAATGGAACGATTTCTGAATATACGCCCGACTCACGCACGCGCCGGGCGATGAGCTGGGTATATTGGGCGCCGAAATCAATGATAAGGATACGGTCTGT
>CAYWBS010000222.1:0-5603 GCA_964456215.1 uncultured Hyphomicrobiaceae bacterium | reverse complement strand
ATGATCTTGCGAGGGTGAGCCCGAGCAAGTCATTCGGCGGAAAGGGTGGGGGGACGACGCAAGTATCAATGGTTCACCCCACCCGGCCCGTCAAGGGGAGGGATGTCGCCTCATCGACGCTCCGTATTCGTCATGCCCGGACTTGATCGGGGCATCCAATAGGGAGGTCCGGCACATGTGGCGTTTCAAGGACAAGCTCTGAACCTCACGCCATCTCCCTAATGGATCACCGGGTCTGTCGCCCGGTGATGACGGAGGAAACTGGCGCTCGGCGTTCGCGAAACAATCCCTCCGCCATCGAGGGGGAGGGGTGGAATGTCGGGATGACGACGACGGTGCCCTAACTCGTCTCGAAAAGATCCGATTTGCTCTTGAAGAGCGACTCCGCTTTCCAGGACGGGATTTTGAACTCCCAGCCTTTCGCCTGGCCGTTGATGTCGGCGGCCGTCTTTTCCGACGTGCCGCTGCCCGCCGTCTCCAAAGAGAGCCAATGGCCGTCCTTCTCCCTGCGCAGGCGGAAGGTCACCTTCAGTCCCTCATCGGCCTCGATCGTGGCGGTGCTGACCTTGTCGCCGGCCGGCGTGCTGGTCAGCTTGCGGACATCCTCCAGATCGAGCCGCGCGAAGGCGGTCGGGATCGAGTCGATGGAGGCGCCTTTCTTCAGCTTGGCGTTTTCCGGCATCGGAGAGAGCGTGAATTTCGTCTCGTCCGCCTTGCCTGCGCCCTCCCTTTCGATCTTCATCACTTCGCCGCCTGCGGGCGCCAGCGTCACGCGGGCCATCTTCGTCTTGTCGAGTTGGAAGAACGTCTGCTCGACCCACATTTTGGCTTCAAGCGGGGTCTCGATATCGGCATTGGTGAGCCAAGTCTGAGGGTCGTCTAGTTTGCGCACATAAACACCGCTCCTGCCGCTGCCGAAGGCGTCCCATCTCTTCTTGCCGAGGACGACATCGGCAAGCGCCTTGCCGTCCTTGCCAATCAGTCTGACGAGGCGGGAGTTCGCCGCCTTGCCCGCCGGGTCCTCAAGCTCCAGGAGCGGATAGCGGTCCTTGTTTCTGGTCTTCGCCTCAACGAGTTCGGCGCCGGCGAGGCCGACAATAAGCTTGCGCACCTTGTCCACCTTCGCGGGGTAGCCGCCCCGCTCGGCGATGCCCCAGCCGCCATCCCCGGCGGCGATCGTCAGCTCCTTCCCGCCCTGTTTGACCTCGATCCTGGCGATATCGTTCACCTTCCCGGCAAGCCCGGGAAACAGCCTCTCGCCCGCGACCTCGCCGCTCGACCATGTATTGTTCGAGACGTAGACGATGATCGCCACCAGCAACGAAACGGCGGCGGCGGCAGTGAGACCGGCAAACAGTATCGGTGTCATGGTCCTCTCAACCCTCCCTTGTTTCGCGCCCTAAAGTGTTTCCAGGAAAAGTGGCACCGGTTTTCCGTCCGGAAACACGAAAATTAAAAAGCTCAGAGTGTTTGAGCGATTCAACGAAATGCGAAAACACTTTAGAACTTCCTGCGCCTGCGGCGCTGGTCGGCGAGGGCCACCGCCACGGCGCCAAAGCCGATGAGCAGCGGCACGCCGGCGATGTTGGTGAATTTGAGCACGCCGTCGAGGCGGTCGATGTCTTCTCTGAGCGCGTGCTTGACGGCCCTGAGCTTACGGCGGACGGCGATCATTTCCGCCCGGAATTTTTCGATGGCCTCCTTGTCCTTGTCGCTCAGGATCACTTCGCCGCCATCGCCCCTGCCTTGGACTTTCTGCAACTCGCCCTCCAACTCCTTCAGCTTGGCCAACAGCCTCTGCTCCTGCTGCCGGTAGTGGCGCTCGGCGTTGCGGCGAATATCATTGACGAGCTCGAAGGGCCGGTCATCGACGCCCCGGCCGCGCAGAGCGATAAGCGACTCGCCGCCGGAAAGATTATCAAGGGCGTTGAGCACGAAGCTGGCATTGTGGGCATTGGGAATCATCACCTGCTGGCCCAGGAAGTTCTGCACGTCGACCCAGAACTGGTCATGGAGCATATCCGTGTCGGCGACGACGATGACATTGATGTTGCCGCTCTTCCTGTGCGGCTTTTCAGCAGATTTCGCGTCCGCGGATTTTTCGCTATCCGCCTTCTTGTCCTTGTCCTGACCCTTCGCGCCCGCGCCCTTGTCTTCAGCTTTTTCGCCGGTCTTTTCGCCTTCCTTCGCTTTCGGTTTCGGGCGGCCGCCGGGAAAAGCGGATTTCGCTTCACCGGAAATACGGGCGGCGAGGATCAGGGATTTGCTGCCCGGGCGATAGTCTCTGAGAAGCGCGACCGGGTCCGGCCTGATCCGCAATGCGGAGGCCTCCATCGCCATGGCCTGGGCGCTGGTCTTCACAATCGGCACGACCTTGGTGCCGGCGCCGTCAATCGGCGTCAGGAAGCCGGCCGAAGCGAAGTTGAGCTTGTCGATGCCACCGGTGACGACATCCTTCTCATCGAGATTGCGGCGATCAAGGGCGAGCCAGGCGACATATTCGGTAACAACCGCCTTGGCGCCGCCGGCGAACTGAACGCGCCGTGCCTGGGAAATGTCGCCGACGACCTTGTCACGGTCGAAACCGACGCCCCAGCTCGTCAACAGTTTGCCGACCTCCTTGCTGTCGCCGCCGCCACCCATAAAACTCGGAGCGCCGCCGTGGCCAAGCTCGGAGACCGGGTCGACAAATGCCAGCACATGGCCGCCCCTGAGCGCGAACTGATCGATCGCATAAGCCGCCTCCGCCGTTAATTTGTCCGGCTCGATAAGCAGGAGGGGGTCGACGATTTCCGGGATTTCCTTCAGATTCTGACCAAGCGTTTTGACATCGAAGACTTCGCGGATCTGATTCATCACCTGCCATGCCGGACGCATCTGGCGGCTCGGTGTCAGGCCGGCGTCAATATCGATGCCGGTGATCAGGCCGACGACAGTCCGCTTCGGATTGGCGAGCGTATGGACGAGTTTTGTGATGTCATATTCGAGGAACCGTTCGCGCTCCTGGGAGAAGAACGGGATGGTCGCGTCGTTATCGGTGCTGTTGGTGGCGACCAAGCCGAAATAGCCCATATCGCCTTCCTGATTGAGACGGACGCCCCGCAGTCCAGCTGCCACGGCGCGGTCCTCGGCGTCCGAAAAAGGCTCCGGATCAAGAAACGAAATCTCCAGCTTGCCTTGCGAGATATCGCGGTATTGTTCGAGAAGCGAGCGAACGCGCTCAAAGAATTTCGCGTAGTTCGGCGCCGCCTCGCCAAGCCTTTTCGAATAATAAAGGCGGACATTTATGGGTTCGTCGATGCGGCGCAGAATATCGCGCGTGCCGCTGGAAATCGTGAACAGGTTTTGCTCGGTCAGGTCCGCCTTGAAACCGCCGAAGACGCTGGATGAAATAACGTTCACGCACAGCAGAATGACGGCTGCCATGATCAGGCCGGTCCAGGCAAGCGTTGCGCGGTCGAGTTTCGAAATCCACTTCATGGCTGCCTCCATCACGCTGCTTTCCTTTGCTCAACCACGATCCACGTCGCAAACAGCCAGAAAGCGATCAATGACAGGTAGAAGACCAGATCCGCCAGATCGATGACGCCTTTGGCAATCTGGTCGAAATGGGTGAGAAAACTCATCGATGAAACGGCGGAGACGATAAATGCCGGCATCCACACCCGGAAGAAGTCGAGCACCAGTTCCATGCCGCTGGTCACGAATATGAAGCACACCGCCGCGGCGACGACAAAGGCGATGACCTGGTTCCTGGTCAGTGCCGACATGCACGAACCAATGGCGAGAAAAGCCCCGGCCATGAGAAAACTGCCGAGATAGCTCGCCAATATCACGCCGTGATCGGGATCTCCGAGCAGGCTCACCGTGATCCACATCGGGAATGTCAGGGCGAGCGCCACGCCGACAAAAATCCAGGCGGCGAGAAATTTGCCGAGGATCGCCTCCCAGGATGCGATCGGCAGTGTCATGAGCAACTCGATCGTTCCGGTCTTGCGCTCCTCCGCCCAGAGCCGCATGGCGATGGCCGGTATCAGAATAAGGTAGAGCCAGGGGTGGAACAAAAAGAAGGGGCGGAGGTCCGCCTGGCCGCGCTCGAAAAAATTGCCCACGTAAAAGGCGAAGGCGCCGGTGAGGGCGACGAAGATGACGACGAAGATATAGGCAAGCGGCGTACCGAAATAGGCGCCAAGCTCGCGTTTGGCGATAATCCGGATATTACGCATGGCCGGCCCCCTTGTCGGAACTGGTGATCTGGCGGAAGACATCGTCAAGTCGGCCATGCTCGACGAAAAGCTCCTGGATGGAGAGCGTCTTTTCGCGAATGACGGCGGCGACGGCGGCGGCGATCTGCGTTCCGTCTTTCGGCAAGGCGCGCAACAGGACCGATCCGTTTTGCTTGTCGGCCGTCTCCACCTTTTCGACACCGCTTAGGCCGCCGAGCGCTTCGCGGACGGCGCCGGCCATGTCCGGATCGACGCGGATGGCCACCGCGTTATGATAGGGAAGGCGGGCCTGCAGTTCGCGCGCCGTGCCGTTGGCGACGATCCTGCCCTTGTCAATGACGACCGCGCGCGTACACACAGCCTCGACCTCCTCCAGTATGTGGGTCGAAATGATAATCGCCTTGTCGCTCGCCATTTCCCTGATCAGACTTCGAACCTGATGTTTCTGGTTCGGATCGAGGCCGTCGGTCGGCTCGTCGAGGATCAGCACGTCCGGGTCGTGCAATATCGCCTGGGCCAGCCCGACGCGGCGCTTGAAACCTTTCGAGAGCGTCTCGATGCTTTGATCAAGAACGGAGCCAAGGCCCATCTTATCGACGGCGGCCTCCACCTTCGATGTCCGCTCGCCATTGTCGAAGCCGCGGATCCCGGCGATAAAACCCAGAAAGGATCTCGCGGTCATATCGCCGTAAAGCGGGGCGCCTTCCGGCAGATAACCAAGGACGGCTTTTGCCGCCCGCGGATTCCCGACGACGTCATGTCCGCAAACCTCGGCGCTGCCGGCATCCGGTTCCAGGAATCCGGTGATCAATTTCATGGTTGTCGATTTGCCGGCGCCGTTGGGGCCGAGAAACCCCAACACTTCGCCCTTTCCGACGCTCAGCGAAATGTCGTCGACCGCGGTTATATCGCCGAATTCCTTATGCAACCGCTCGGTTTTCACCAGGACCGACATTTGGTTTCCTCCTGTCCAGAGCGCGAAGACCGTCCAACGGAAAGTTCATCATGGAGAAGAATGTGTCAATTCTGGTCACGCGGCGGCGGCCAGGGTGAACGTCCCGGTTTCGGAAAAAAACCCTTGGGTTCGGACGATCCGGACCGGGCCGGCTCGCCGGCATTGCGACATTATGGCGCGGGCCGGAAGGCGCGGGGCCATCGCCGGCCATTAGTTTTCGCCCGATGAACATGTGCGTCCAAATCGGCGCGGGCTCCGTCGTCGTCGTCGTCTTCGCGCCTGCCGCTTTCAAAAGAAGATCCGTCGAGAACGGTATCGTGCGTGTTTCCGCTGGCGTGTTTTCGCTTTTCGTTGAATCGCGCAAACACTCTGATCCTTTGATTTTTCGTGTTTCCGGACGGAAAACCGGTGCCCGCTTTTCC
>CAYWBS010000221.1:0-5626 GCA_964456215.1 uncultured Hyphomicrobiaceae bacterium | reverse complement strand
TTCGCGGCACCTTGGGAATCCCCAATCGATTCTATCAAGATTGATCACGCTCTAGCCGCACATCGTGCTGTTAATGTCACTGAACGAGCGTGACAACATTTTCGCTCGGTTCTTTCCCGTATACGATTCGCTCCACTTCTGCGCCCCAAGCGGCCATTGCCGCCTGACGTTCCTTACGATATTCATGCCTCTGGTAGACGCCGACGAGTCCGCCTTGTGCACCCGATACGTGGTTGATGACTCTTTCTACCACTTGCGGCGGAAAGCCTAAGCCTGCCATACCTGTTGCCGCCGTGCGCCGCAGATCGTGGATTCGCCAGGGTGGTAGGCCGTCGCCGAGGATTAGGCGCATGGTCTTATCTAGCCGGGCTTTTGCCTTGGAAAATCCACTTGGCGGCGTCGTGCCGGTGGTCGAGAACGCCAGTTCATAGTTGCGTGGCAGCTGCTCTAGGATGGAGATGGCTTGGGGACTGAGATCGAGAATATGCGGTCTGCCATTTTTTGTGCGCTCTGCCGGCAATGTCCAAATTTTTGAGTCTAGGTCAATTTCGCTCCACCGCGCCCCTGCCACCTCCGATCGGCGCTGGCCAGTAAGCAGCAGCAGCCGAAAGATGGGATCGAAAGGAAAGGTCATCTTGTCGGTGGCCTGCCAGAATGCCTTGATCTCTGCTTCGGCCAGCACACGGTCGCGCGCCTTCGCTGCCGGTGGAGCTTTGATTCCGTCACAGAGGTTTTGTTCGATGATGCCGCGCCCCACCGCCCAGGCGAATAATGGGCGGAGAGCAGCAAATAGTGATCGGGCGGCCGATGGCGATCGCCGCGCCACTTGGTCGAGCGCTGTGGCGACGTCGGCGCGGGCGATTCCGGGCATCGGGCGCTTGTGCAATTCTCTCAGGTCATCCGAGGTCAGCAGGCGCCGTACCTCCGACCAATAGCGGCCCCGCTTAGCGGTCAGGTCAAGAAAATGCTCCGCAGCGTCGGCGAACGTGTCGGCCGTGAGGCGGGCGCGTTCGTGCTCGCGCACTTGCGCCACATCCACGCCGTCGCGGATTCGCCCACGATATTTTTCGGCCGCCTTGCGGGCCTGCTCGGCCGTAAGGTCGCCATGCCGGCCGATGGTCATGCGGCGGTTCCGTCCACCGCGCCCGCCGAGTCGGTATTCGATAAAATAGGCGATGGTGCCGTTGGTGGTGGCGCGCGCGCCAAAGCCGCGAAGCTCAGAGTCCCACGCAAGCAGAGTCTGCCCCGCAGCCCGCGCCTTGCGGGCGAGTTCCTCGGCACTTCGTTTGGTGATTCTCTTGCGCATGGCTTGCCAGTCCTACATCTCCTATTTTGTAGGCCCCTTGTAGGAACCATGGAGAAAGCCCAGGAAAAGTCAAGTAATGACGGGAAATGAGTAAATCGCTTCCAAAGCTCATTTTTTTACGGTAAGGGAAGCATCAGAAAACATCAGAAAGCTCAGGAAATTATAATAGCCGCATATTGTGGATCTGGAGGTCCCTGGTTCGAGACCAGGAGGCGGTACCAATCTTTTCAACGGGCTGGGAGTTTCGTCGCCAATCAGGTTTTCAATCGGGCGCCAGTTAATCACAGATGTGTACCCCCCATGACTCGGCCGCGGTCTGAACATGCTCTAGCCGCTCATGTTGCGCCAGCCGGTGCTTTTGGAAATTCGTGCGGACGGAGTGATTTATGCAGCGCATTTTTTATGCAGTGATAATCACGGCGGCACTCGGCTTGGGGTCCGGGCCAGCCGCTGCGGAAAAGCGTATCGCGCTCCTAATCGGCAACCAGGACTACAAACCGGGCGTTGGCAGGCTAAAAAATACGTTGAATGACATTGCGACGGTTGGTGCCGCACTGAAGGCGGTTGGGTTCGAGATCGGGACACCCGTCAAGAACGCCAATCGCGCGGAAATGCTGCTTGCAATCAATGATTTTGCTGCCCGCTTGAAGCAGGCGGGGCCCGATGCTGTGGGCTTTCTCTATTATTCCGGACATGGCGTTGCTTCTTCAGGTGAAAACTACCTTATCCCGGTTGATACCACGAAACCGTCGACGCGGCTGTTGCGGGTCCAAGGAGTGAAGCAACAGGAGATCTTGTCGATCCTGCGGACCGAAGCGCCGTACGCGGCACATTATGTCGTTCTTGATGCATGCAGAAACGCCCTGCAAGGCATAAGGGGCGGCAAGGGTTTTGTGCCGGCGCGCCAGGAAAGCGGAATGTTGATCGCCTATGCGGCGGCCCCGGGGAGCACCGCTTCTGATGCCGGTAGCTCCAGCGGTCCTTATGCTGCCACGTTAGCAGAACAGATTGTGAAACCGGGCCAGAACGACCTTTTGATGTTTCATAATGTTCGCGTCGCCGTGAGCACGGCAACCGGCGGAGACCAAGTCCCTTGGATTGAGGATGGCATTCAGCGGCGGGTCCGTTTCAGATTCGGTGGGGGCAGCGAACCGCAAGCCGTCCAACCGGCAGACACGGCCAGGCCGCCTCTCAGCGAAGTGGCGCGAGTGTGGGCTGAGGTCAAAGAGTCCAATGATCGAGCCGTATTGGACGCTTTTGCCAAGCAATATTCCGGCACCGTTCAAGCCCAACTGGCGCGTACGCGGCTCAAGGAACTCTTGCCGACAGCAGTAGCCGTGCGCCCAAGCACATCCAGGTCAATTGGTGGGAAGTGGAAAACCGACGGCGAAGACGAACGAATCTCTTTTCCAAATGTTTCCGACGGCTCCGTCGTTGGCAGTTATACGCCGAACGAGGGACGAATTGTTGGCCGGCTTAAAAATGGCCATCTGACGGGCATCTGGGTTGAAAGGTTTTCGCGCGAAAGCTGCAAGACCGAGAAGGAAGGGAGCAAGTATTGGGGGAAGCTTGCTTTCACGTTTAACCCAGATGTCACGAAGTTTAGCGGAAGTTGGGGATATTGCGACGATGCACCATCCATTTCCTGGTCCGGTCGCAAAATTCAATAATGCTTGGTCGGAATTCTGCTTGCGACACTGTCATGCTCGCGTAAGAAGTAGCCGGGCGAGGTGGCTGATACCCTGAAAGCGATTACCATCGGACATATTGATTTTCGGCTGATCGCGCGCTCTGGCAGGGAGACCTTGATTTGACACGGGCGCGGTTCCTTCCGGAGCGGCTTATCAATTGGCTCTTGCGTCCGTCACTAGCCTGAGTTTTCTACATCTTTGCATGGATTGAGACAAAACTAAGTGAGGCGTGCGGACTACCATCTAGCGGAGTCCGAATGCAATGTCGGCAATGGCCAATCGGGAGGAAAGTCATGAAAGCGAGAATTGTGAGAGCCAATGAAGGGGCGACCAAGCAGGCCCCGGCGGACAAATTCGTCGGTCAGGTATTGCAGGACCAGGTCTTCGTGCCCGAAGCACCTTCACGGCTGCGGGTCACGCGTGTCACCTTCACGCCGGGCGGGCGGACGAACTGGCACACCCATGCAGTGGGCCAAATACTTTACGTGTTGTCGGGTGCCGGGCGTTATCAGCTTGAAGGGGAAGCGGTGCTGGAAATCCTGCCCGGAGATACGGTCATCATTCCTCCTGGTAGGCGCCATTGGCATGGCGCGGCGCCAGATCGGATGATGTGTCATCTGGCGTTGTCGGAGTCCGATGCTTCAGGCGCGGCCACCGACTGGCTGGAACCTGTCAGCGAAGCGGACTATACGGCGCCTCCGGCGTAGACCCGAGAGAGAGCGACGCACATCTTTCCTCATTGTAGGACGAGAGGTTCGGCGGGCCGGCTCTTGACCATAACTCGGCCACGCTGCGCGAGCCGTTGCTTGATCCGGTCACAACATCGCGCCGTCAGAATGGCTCCGAATTTATCGAAACGGCTTCAGTACCAGCGCCGCGATTCGTGCAATTTAAGGTTGTGGATAAACTTGGACAAACTGACCGTTCAATTAGGACCTGAAATCCAAGAAATGCATCTTTCAGTTCATGGCTGCGCGACGATTTGTCATTAAAAACAGTTTCTTGTCTCGATCTGTGAATAATAACATTTCAACAGTAACGTAACAGAATAACCACAGAAGTTCGGAATATTTGCCGCTCAAACTGAATGATTGATTGCAATCTAAATCAGGTAGGTTCATAAAAATTGCGATTCGACCAGGGTGGGTGAGCGCTTCCGTGGTTCTTGGATTTTTGAGAGAGCTGGTGCGCTTCTTTTAACGGGGAAAATGACATGAGAGGGATACTAAGCGCGATTGTATTTGCTGCTGCTTTAGGTGTAGCAGGGCAGGCGTCGGCAGCGGTCTTGTTTTCTGAAGATTTTGAAACTGATTTGACTCAATGGAGCCCGAACGCATATGGGCAGATTGTTTTGGACCCGACCGATAGTGGAAACCATGTGCTGAATTTCTCCAGTGTGAATAGTGCCGGCGACATTTTCACGAGTACTCCGATCGTGCTTACTTCAGGCCTCACCTACAGAGTTGAATTCGATTTTCTTGGTGTCAGTGCTGGTGACCCCAGTTCTGGCGGATTCGCGGGGTTGGCAAACGGCACACCCGGCACCCATGTTTGGTATGCTGGAACGACCGCAGCAGCCCTCTCTTCCTTGACGCCGCCCGCGATTCTAATGACCGATGATATAGGTTGGGATCACATTGCCTACACGTTTGTAGCCCCACTTGGACCTCTGACAGATTCGATCAGGCTAATGTTTGAGGACTTTAGGGATTCGGGTTCAAAGGCCGAGAATGCTTATTTTGACAATGTGCAATTATCGGCTGTCCCCATCCCCGCGGCACTCCCCCTCTTCGGCACCGGGCTCGGTATCATGGGCTTTGTCGGCTGGCGCCGCCGGCGACGGGTGCATGCTGAAGCAGTCGTCTAATCTATTCGAGAAGTGGTAGAACAGAGCGGCCCCTCAGGGCCGCTCTGTTCTTTGGGGTGCGTTTCTCGAGGCACGGCGAAGACGAATAGTGGGGTAATACCGAGATGAATCTGAGTTCAGTTGAGGCAGCTAAGCGAATACCAGCCATCGCAAAAACGCTTATCGATCTCGGTCCGCTCATTCTATTCTTTGTCGTCGACCAGTTGACGGATATTTTCGTGGCGACCGGCGTTTTAATCGTTGCGGTGGCCGCCGCCTTTATCGTCTCTTGGCTGATGACCCGACAAATCCCAATTCTGCCGAGCGTGACATTGTGCTTCGTCCTAATTTTCGGCGGGCTCACTCTCCTTCTGGGAGATGAGGAATTCATCAAGATCGAAGTCACGCTCACCAATGCCCTATGCGGTGCGTTCTTGCTGGGCGGGCTCGCAATGGGCAAATCGCTGCTCAAAATTGCTTTCGGCGAAATGACCGATATCAATGATGAGGGATGGCGTAAGTTGACCTTGCGCATGGGCGTGTTTTTGATGGCCATCGCCGCCCTCAATGAGGTGGTTCGCCAAGTGGTGTCGACCGATGCCTGGGTGGCATTCAGGGTCTACGGCATCCTGCTCTTGACGATTGTATTTTTCCTCTCGCAGACGCCCCTGATAATGCGTCATTGGGTAGAGGACGAAATAGCCGAAGCCGACCGCTTGTCGAACTGAGTTAAGGGGAGCGCATGGCCGGCCGGAAGTCATTGTCTCCCATCACCGGAGAGGC
>CAYWBS010000220.1:0-5641 GCA_964456215.1 uncultured Hyphomicrobiaceae bacterium | reverse complement strand
ACCGCCTCCAGTGCCGCCGCGTCGACGCCCGACGTCCCGCCTTCAAGAACCGAGTGAACATCCGCACTTTGAGGCACTTCCAATAGAACAATTGTTCCGTTCTTGCGATTGCGGAGTTTTGTTGGGAGTGTGTAGTAAAAAATTTTGTCCAATCCTGGGACCACAGGCGAGTTCTAATTACTTGCAGAAGTTCATCAACTGCTTCTGGATTTTCATCTATGCCGTAAAGTCGCATTCTCCCGCGAGCTCTCGTAGGGTCTTCCAGACCTAGTGCAAGAACGCCACCGCGTGTGTTTGAAAACGCGCAGACAGTCTGTAAAGCCTTCTGGACCATCTTGCCCGACACGCGTTTCACATCGAAATCGTCGCTCTCCTCAAGCGCCAGAATTTTATCGATAAGCTTTTTAGCACGAGATGGAGCAAGTCGATTTTCGACGACTAATATTTGGCCAGAGTTCATCAGTTTCGCAGCCCGGATAGAATATCGAACCCAAAATTGATTGATATTCTAACGCGAGTCGTGCGTTCAGTGGGACGTGAACTAATAATCGCCGCTCGCTTAGTCCGACGTGTAATGCTCACCGATCGTCCATGTTATAATTGTCGAAATTACAAATGATACGCCGAGATATCTCCCGCCAAAAAATGCCAATTCTCCTGCGGGAAACTTAGTAAGCAAGTACAGGCCATTGTCTTAGACTCAAGTTGAAAAGACTTTTACTCGCCCGACTCCAGCGGGACGCCGAGAGTCGTGGAAGAAAAATCATTCCTCAACGGATAGACTTCCTCGATGACATAGGGTCCGCCGCCGGTTCCGGGACGGGACGAATAGAGGACGAAGCGGTCGACGTCGAACGGCAAGGTGGAAAAGCCGCCTTTCTCTTCGAGATAGGCGGCGACGCGCTGTGGCGATTGGCCATTCAGCCGGGCAAGGGTGACATGAGGAATAAATTTGCGCGTCTCCGGCGGCAGGCCGGCGGCGCGCGCCGCGGATTCATTGGCTTTGTAAAGGGCCCCGAGGTCCGGCCCGCCCTCGACCGCGGCCCACAGCGCGCGCGGTTTGCGCCCGCCGAAGCTGCCGAGCCCGTTGATGCGGGCGAAGAACGGCCTGGCGCGGATCTTCGCGAATGCCGCCGCCGCGTCCTCCGCCGTCGGCGGGTCGATGTCACCGATAAAACGCAAGGTGACGTGATAATTCTCTTTGGGGATCCACCGGGCGCCATTCAGTCCGGAACACAGAAGCGTCAGCTCCCGGACTACCGATTGCGGGATTTCGAGACCGGTGAACAGGCGCGGCATGCGTTTTTCTCCCCAATTACCAATGCGTCGCAAGACGGGGGTTGGAAGTGAGCAAATGGTTGTCGTCGATCTCTTGCAATAGAGCCTCGGGAAAATCAATATCTACGCGACCGGCATGCGCGCTCAGCCGTTGCAAGGCGGTTGCGCGGCTTACGTTTGACGTCGCGCGCCGACGGGCCGTCAGCCAGGCGGAGGGCGCGATCCTCCTTTTTTCCTTCCGGCCCGCGCAATCAGCGTTTCGACGGCGGGCAGGATCGATTGAACGATGACGGCGACGCCTTGCGGGTTCGGGTGCAGCCCGTCGGCGAGGTTGCGTTCCGGCCGCAAAGCCACATTCTCCAGAAAAAAGGGGTAAAGCGCGACGCCGTGTTTTTCGGCGAGTTCGCGATACATCGCCGAAAAGGCCTTTGTGTAGCGTTCGCCGAGGCCGCGCGGCGCCTCGAAACCGGTAAGGAGAATTGCGACGCCCTTTGCTTTCAGCCGGGTGAGAATCGCATCCAAGGCCATCTTCGTCGCCGCCGGGTCGATGGCCCGAAGCGCATCATTGGCGCCAAGCTCGACAATGACGGCGTCGGCATTGCCAGGCACCGCCCAGTCGAGACGGGCAAGACCGCCCGAGGCCGTATCGCCGGAGACGCCGGCATTGACGACGCGGACGTTATGCCCTTTCGCCTTCAGGGCACTTTCGAGCTGGGCGGGAAAGGATTTGTCCGGCGGCAATTGATAACCGGCGGTGAGGCTGTCCCCGAAGGCGACGATCACCATTTCTTCGGCGGCCCGGGCGGACTGCGAAACGACCGCCGGCACCGCGCCGGCAATGGTCGACGCGAGCGCCAATCCCGCCACGCACGCAGCGCCCGAAACAGCGCGCAAAACGTGATTAAAAGAACTTCGCCGCCAGAATTTCATGACTCGCCTTATATAGGGTTGGAATTTCAAACATAAAACACAAGCTATAGGCAAATGAACGCGGAGCCCGATCACATGTCCGTTCCTCTCGCCAAATTTGAAGATGTCAGCCTGACGCTGCCGAGCCGGGCGGGTCCGGTCGAGATCCTGCGCCGCATTAGTCTCGACATCGCCGCCGGAGAGGCCGTCGGTATCGTCGGTCCGAGCGGTTCGGGCAAGACAACGCTCCTCATGGTCATGGGCGGCCTCGAACATGCGACCAGCGGCCGGGTTCAAGTGGCCGGCGAAAATCTCGGCGCGCTTGGTGAAAACGATCTGGCGCGCCTTCGCGGCCGCTATATCGGCATTGTCTTTCAATCCTTCCACCTCATCCCGACCATGACGGCGCTGGAGAATGTCGCCCTACCGTTGGAATTTCTGGGCAAGAACGACGCGTTCGCGGCCGCCGAAGAGGCGCTCGGCGATGTCGGGCTCGGCCACCGGCTCGATCATTTTCCGGCGCAGCTTTCGGGCGGCGAACAGCAGCGCGTGGCACTGGCCCGGGCGCTGGCGCCGAGGCCGAAGCTGCTCCTGGCGGACGAGCCGACCGGCAATCTCGACGCCCGAACGGGCGCGCAGGTGATGGACCTCATCTTCGAGCTTCAGGACCGTCATGGCGCGACCCTCGTGCTCGTCACCCACGATCAGGCGCTGACGGCGCGCTGCAAGCGCATCGTCGGAATGCATGATGGCCGCATCCTCTCCGCGGCCGCCGCGGACGGGCAACGGCCCGGATTGGCGCCATGACCGCCGAGGCATTGGAAGAAATTCGCCACATGCCGGCGCCAAAGGTGTCGCTTCCCCTGCGCATCGCGCTCAGGGAACTCAGGGGCGGGCTAAAGGGATTTTATGTGTTCATCGCCTGCATCGCCCTTGGCGTCGCCGCCATCGCCGCGGTTGGCGTGCTCGCCGGCGCCTTGACGGATGGTCTGGTCCGCCAGGGCCAGGAGCTGTTGGGGGGCGACGTTTCGGTCGGCCGCGTGCATCGCCGGGCAAGCACGGAAGGACGCGCCTTTTTCGCCGCTTACGGCCGGGTCAGCGAGCAGGCCTCGCTGCGCGCCCTGGCAAGGCGCGGCAATGAGCCCCCGACGGCCCTCGTCGAGCTTAAGGCGGTCGACCGTGCCTACCCCCTTTATGGAACCGTGCGCCTGCGCGGCGGCAAGTCCCTGGCGAGCGCGATCGCCGGGGCCGAGAGCGCCGTCGTCGAGCCGCTTCTCCTCGAACGTCTCGGTCTCAAGGCAGGGGACACGATCAGGATCGGCACGTCCGAGCTCCGGATTTCCGGCGTTCTCGAACATGAACCTGACCGGCTCGCCGGCCGCGCCGCATTCGGGCCGCGGGTCCTGATGTCGCTTGACACTTTGCAGGCCACCGGGCTCATCCAGCCCGGCAGTCTCATCCGCTGGCGCTACAACATTCGCCTGGCCGAGCCTCAGGGCGCGGTCGCCTCCGAATTCAAGACCTTCCGCGAGAGACTGAAGGACCGGTTTCCGCAATCCGGCTTTTCCGTGCGCGACCGGCGCGACCCGACGCCGGGCGTCAAGCGGGCTATTTCGCGGCTCGCCATGTTTCTGACCCTGGTCGGCCTGACGGCGCTGCTGATCGGCGGGGTCGGCGTCGCCAATGCCGTCAAGGCATTCGTCGAGCGCAAACGGCAGACCATCGCGACGATGAAATGCCTGGGTGCGACCAGCCGGCAAATTCAGGCGATCTACCTTGTTCAGGTGCTCATCCTGGCATGCGCGGGCATTGCTCTTGGATTGCTTGCCGGCTCGCTGGCGCCGGCAATCGCGGCGGAAACGCTCCGCTCCGTGCTGCCGGTCGCGCTGGTGATGACGATGCAGCCCGCGGCATTGCTGCTGGCGGCGGTCTACGGCGTCTTGGTTGCCCTTCTCTTTGCCTATTGGCCGCTGAGCGCCACCCGCGATGTGCGCCCGCAGGTTCTGTTCCGCGATGAGGTGAGCGCGGAACGGCTTCGGCCGGGGCGCGCGGCAATCGCCGTCACGCTGCTTCTTGCGGCGCTGCTCGCGGCCATTACCGTTGCCGCCGCCGAACTCCGTGTGATCGCCGTCTATTATTGTTTCGGGGCAATCGGGTTCCTCCTGCTTTTCCATGGCCTCGGCCGCCTTCTGAACCGCCTGGCGCGCTTCCTGCCGCGGCCGCGCAATCCGTCTCTCGCCTTGGCGCGCGGCAATCTCTCCGGCCCGGCGGCGCTCACCGGCACCGTCGCCTTGTCGCTCGGCACCGGGCTTACCCTGCTGATCGTTGTCGCGCTCGTCAATGCCGTGCTCGTCGATGAGCTGAAAGCCAAATTGCCGGCCAATGCCCCGAACTATTTCTTCCTCGATATCCGCAAGGACCAATATGGCGCGTTTTCGGATATGGTTCGCAAAGCCGAGCCCGACGCGCTATTGAAGGCCGCGCCGATGCTGCGCGGACGCATCGTCAGTCTCGGCGGCCGTCCCGCCGACACGATCAAGGCGCCCCCCAACGCGCAATGGGTTCTCAACGGCGACCGGGGCCTGACCTATGCGGCGGCCGCGCCGGACGAATCGAGGCTCGTCGAGGGCAAATGGTGGCCCAAGTCCTATTCCGGCGAGCCGCTTGTCTCTTTCGAGGTCGAGCTGGCCCATGCGCTCGGCCTGAAGATCGGAGACGAGGTCGTCGTCAACGTGCTCGGCCGCGATGTCGCGGCGCGGGTCGCGAATTTCAGGACGGTCGATTGGGAATCCCTGTCGATCAATTTCGTGATGATCTTTTCGCCGAATACCCTCGCCAATGCGCCGGCAAACATCCTTGCGACATTGCGGACGCCGGGCTCGAAACCGTTTGCCGGCGAGGGCCGGCTGATCCAGAAGCTCGCCGAGGCCTTCCCGACGGTGACCGCGATCCGGGTGCGCGATGTCATCGAATCGGTGCAGGGAATATTCGCCAATGTCATGGTCGCGGTGCGCCTGTCGGGCGGGCTGACGCTGATTGCCGGCTCGCTGGTGCTTGCCGGCGCGCTGGCGACGGCGCAAAGGCGGCGGATCTACGAGGCGGTTGTCCTGAAGACGGTCGGGGCGACGAAATGGCGGATCATCGCCGCCCACATGGCGGAATATTTGGCTCTGGCGGCCGCGATTTCCGTCATCGCCATCGCCGTCGGCGCGGTTGCCGCCTGGTTTGTCGTCACAAAACTGATGGAACTTTCCTTTACCTTTGCAACCTGGCCCGTGTTGCGGGCCGTGGCCGTGGCGGTCGTTCTGGTGCTCGTTTTCGGCGCCGTCGGCTCGTGGCATGTCCTGAACGCCAAAACGCGGTCATACTTAACGGCCGGTTCAGCATGACCCGGCGGAAATCTTGCGGGGACGTTTGGCGCGGGGCGGGCCGGGTGGCGCTATGGAACGCTTGC
>CAYWBS010000219.1:0-5662 GCA_964456215.1 uncultured Hyphomicrobiaceae bacterium | reverse complement strand
TCATCTCTTCGGTCGGATACCGGACTTGGCCATACAGGCTGAAGACGGGAATTCCGTGTTTTGGGTCTACATAGCCGTCCGACTCGATCATGTTGTCCTGCTTATCGCCCCGCATTCCGTGCTGCGGGCCAAACGCGGATGTGAGCAAAATGTCGGGACAGTCCATGAGCGCATCAAGCGTGTGCTGAAAATGCCTGGTCAGGGAGGCCGGATGTCCCAATAAGGCGACGCGACAGCCTTCGAGCCGCTTGCGAAGATTCGCAGATTCGAGAACTTGATCGATTCCCAGTTTCATCGAGGTCTCATCCAGTGCGCGGAATTGGAAATGATTTGGAAATAGAGACGGCTCGATCCCTCGCCGTCAAATGTTATCGTACGTCCGCGAAGGAATTCGGACAAAAGCTGAAAACGGCCCGAAACTGCCCCGAAACGGCATTTCGCCCGTTCTATTACGTTCAAACAAGCTTGCGTGGAATATCCAGCGTCCAGTCGCGCGTGATAAACGGCGCGCCGCCTTCGAAGGCCTCCAATTCGGCGGCGAAATGGAACGTTTCGGCGGACGAGGTCAGCCGGGCATGCACGTTGAGCCGCACCCGCCAGTCGCCGCGTTCGAGGGATGTGGTTACTTGCATTTCGGCACGAGCCGATAGCGGGTCGCGCTCCACAATGCGGAATTGCTTGCGCACCGTTTGGCCGATATCCAGTTCGATGTCCTCGACATGCGCCAGCGAGGCGCCGCCCAGGTCGCCGCCGTCGCTGATGAGCCGGTAAATCATCTCGTTGGTGGCAAGATCGATTTCCACCGTGCGGCGCATCGCCAGCGGCCGCAAGCGCCGCATGGCGGTCGTGGCCGGCGCCTCGACGGGCGGGCCGAATTCACGAAGACGCTCATCGCCAGGGCGGCGCGGGCGCACGGGCAGATCCAATGTGCTCATACCGGTGCGAACGCTCAGACAAGCCGCTTCGGGCGCGGGCCAGGCGATTGGCCAGTAAGAAGTCGATAGCGCCACGCGTATCAGATGACCCGGAGCGAACACATAGGCAATGTCATTGAGTTGCACCCTCACGCGCGTCCATTCTCCGGGCGTAAGCCCGGTGGGAGCCTCATGACCGCGGCGATGGGTGAGGTTGAGCAGGCCGTAGCTTGTCCGCAGAGATGAGCCGTCCGGGGCGATGTCGCACAGCCTGACCGCCAACAGCGCCACCGGCTTGTCGCAGCGAAGCTCGATTTCGACGACAGGCGCACCGAGGATCTCCAATGGCGCCTCGAGCGGATCGGAGTCGAAAATGAGCGACCCGCCATCGTCGGAGCGCTGGTCCCTCGGCATTTCACCGTCGGTGCCGAAGGCGCACCATTCCCCCGAGCGCACGCCCGTCGTCTGCGGCGAAGAAAAAGAAAGCTCGACAGGAACCGACGGCTCCGGCGCCAGCCGTCCATGGTTGAGATGGAAGCGCCGCGAGGCGATACGCACGCTCGGCCAGCCTTCCTCCGCCACCCAGCGGCCCGGCCGCACGTCATATTGCGGCGCCGGTTCCACCCACTCCTGCATCCAGGCCCGGAACGCCGGTTCATCCATCAGACCGGTATCCCGGCCTTTCAGCCAATGGTCCCACCAGCGCACGGCTTCCTGCAGAAATCCGATCGCCGGGCCGGGGATACCGTTTTGCGGAAAGGTATGCGCCCAGGGGCCGATCAGCGCCTTGCGCGGACACTTGAGGCCGGCCATAAGGCGAGGAATGGCGTTGGAATAGCCGTCCGCCCAGCCGCCAACCAGATAAACCGGCGCCTTGATGGCGGCAAAATCCTCGCGGACAGAACCGTGCTTCCAGAATTCAGAGCGCCATTGTTCGCTCATCCAGCGCGCCGGAAACGGTTCGAGATGCTCCAGCCGCCGCCGCCACATCTCCCGCCAGCGCTCGCCAACGATTTCAGGATCGGGGGGCAGGGCCGTGTTGAGCATCAAAAGCGTGCCCCATTGCAGATTTTCGTTCAGCAGGCAGCCGCCCATGTAATGCGCGTCGTCGGTATAGCGGTCATCGGCGGCACAAAGGGAAATCACCGCCTTGAGCGCCGGCGGGCGGGATGCCGCGACTTGCAGCGCATTGAAACCTCCCCATGAGATGCCCATCATGCCGACATTGCCGTCACACCAGGGCTGCGATGCGATCCAGGCGATCACATGCAGGGCGTCATCGAGTTCCGCAGGCGAATATTCGTCGCGCAGTATGCCGCCGGAATCGCCCGAGCCGCGCACATCGACCCGCACGCTGACATATCCCGAGCTGGCGAAATAACGATGGATCGGCTCGTCACGCTGGCGCATGAAATCGCGCTTGCGGTAGGGGATATATTCGAGCACGGCGGGCCGGGGCGGGCGCCGCGCTTCCGCCGGCAGCCAGATGCGCGCGGCGAGCGCGATACCGTCGGGAAGCGGAATAAAGATGTTTTCTATCTCTTCGATATCCCTCGGGGGGACTGCTTCCGCGGCTCTATCCATTATGGGGAGCCGGCGCGGTCCGCCGCGGGCTTGCTTTGTCTTCTGCCTCTTCCCGGCAGCATGCTCTGGGTGCTCCAGAAGCTGAGCGCCAGTTGCTCGCGGGCGCGCCGCCCGGCTTCGAGGTCCCAGGTGTTGACAATCGCCAGCCGGAAACCGCCGGGCGGCATCGAATGCCATGCCGGTGGCCGGTCCTCGTGAAAGGTCACCTGGACGCTGGTCACTTCCGGCAGCGCCCGGATTTCTTCAATGAGATCGTCAGGCGGATGCCGGTATTGAATTCCGTGGGCGCCGAAAAGGACGACTGAATAGCCGTCCCGCCGGTCTTTCTCGTCGAAGCTCCAGCGCCGGTGCGCATAGAGCCCGATCAGCGCCTCCACCCACGGCTTTCCGCCATAGAGGTCCGGCCATTGGTCGGCGAAACGCAAATGAACTTCGATTATTTTCGCTCCAATCGTTTCGAAGTTCACCATGCCGGTATAGCCGGCAAGATTCTTCTTCATCCATGCGCCGCAATAGGCTTCGATCTCCGGCCGGGATTCCGCCAGGACAATCCAATGGTCGAACATGCCGCCGTGGAGCGGTACGCCGATGCAATGCCGCCACCAGCGGGCTGCGCCATCGACGACGGCCACGTCGGTGGAGACGTGTTCGCCTTCCAGCAACGGCATCCAGATATGACCGGGCCGCTGGGCGGATTTGTATTCCTTCACAGTGCGGATGATGCGGCTGCCCGCGCCCATGCCGCGCATATTGAACACGGGCTTGGAGAACACCGGAAAGGCGGGCGGCTCCAGGCCGTGGGGTCCGCATTGGAATCCCTGGCTTTCCGCCACGCGAAGCTTGTCGTAAACCCACTTGTGTCGCGGGTACCAGACCCACGCATCGCCGTCTTCCGTCGGAATCAGCACATCATCCGGGCACGGAACTCCAACAAAATATTGCATCCGCCAGGGATCGGCTTCGCAGATCGGCATCTTATCTCGCCTCCCTCCCTGTATGCCTTATACATCCGACGTATATAAACGTTAAATAATCAATCTCACTGACCCCAACGCGACATATGTGGCGTCGTGGAGCATCGTCATGAACCGCGTTGTGGGATCGCCGGACGTTTTGATTTCGCAGGACGGCGCAGGCGGGGTTGTCCGAAAAAAAAGGGGTGTTTCCGAGCCTTTTCCCCCCGGACCCGGAAACACCCAAGTCCCTGAGCAAGAGGAGAGGTTGTAAAATTATAGATTAAGTGACGATGAGACACCGGTCAGATGCTCATTAGGTTAACGCGATGCGCGTCGGTGTGGCCGGAGTGCGGATATGTGCGGGTTTCCGGACGCAGTGCCAGGGCGCCTGGGAAACCCGCGCAAGTGCCCTCATACGAGCTTTGTGAGCATTAACGCCGCGAAACTAAGGACAAGGAAGAATCCGCAAATGTCGGTGACAGTCGTCAGGATCGGGCCTGAAGCAAGCGCGGGATCGACTCCGAACCGCTTTAACAGCAACGGGACCGTCCCGCCGATCGAGACCGCAATCAATGTGTTGAGCGCCAGCGCCACTCCGACGACGAGCCCGAGGTAGGCGTTGCCCTGCCATAGCCAGGCGACGACGCCGAGAAGCGCACCCAGGGCAACGCCATTGATGAGCCCGACGGATAGTTCTTTTCCAAGAACTCTCAGCGCTTCATATGGTTTGACGACGCCGATGGCGAGTTCGCGCATGCTCACGGCGACGGCCTGGTTGCCGGTGCAGCCGCTCATGTCGGAAATAATCGGCAGAAACACCGCGAGCGCGATTACGGCGCCGAGGGTATCTATATAGAGGGCAATCACGCCGGCGGCCATGATGTTGAGAACGATGTTGACGCTTAGCCAGGACAGGCGGCGCCCCGACCGGGTAAGGGTCGGCAGCGTGCGAATTTCATCGCCGCCGACGATGCCTTTCATACGCAGCATCTCCCTTTCGGTGCGTTCCGCGATCGCATCGCGGACCGCGTCGCGGCGCACAACGCCAAGCAGCCGGCCGTTGCGGTCCACCACGGGAACCGCCCTGAACGGCTGGTTGTCGAAAAACCTCTTGAGATCGTCGAGCGTCGCGTCGGGCTGGGTAAAAAGCGTGGGAACCATGAGGTCGGCCAGCGGCATGCCGCGGGGCGAAAGCGCCAGTTCGCCGATTTCAAGCACGCCCACCAGGCGGCCCCTCGGCGAAATGACATAGGCATATCTCTTGAAGTGTTCAGAGATTTCCTCGACGCGGGCGCTCAATTCGTCCAGCACTTCGCCGGCCTTCGCGCTTTCGAGGAACTTCAAATATTCGGTCATCATCAACCCGCCGGCGACATTGTCGGCGTAACTGGCGAGCGCTCTTGCCTCCTTGGCCTCTTCAGGCTCCATCATTTGCAGGATGGCTTCGGCGTCTTCCACTTCGAGATCGGCCAGCAGGTCCGCCTGCTCGTCACTTTGCATCTCGGCGACGATCGGAGCCGCGTCAGTAGGCTCCAGGCTTTCGATAATGTCAGCCGCCTGCTCGTCGGGAATGTCTTCTATGAGATCGGCCGCTTCGGCGGGCGAAAGGGTCGTCAGAACCTTCTCCTGGTCATCTGCATCCAGGCGCAGGATCGCGCGAATGGCCTCGCCCGCCTCCAACGACGCGATGTAGGACTCGAGCGCCTGCTTGTCGCGGGCCTCGGCAAGGAGCTTGAACTTGTCCCAAGGACTCGATTGGTTTTCCATCACCATCCTCCGAAACCCCATCGCGCAGCTGTCCCGGCCGTTGAGACAAGCTAATTCGGCCTTCTTAGAGCGCAGACACCCGTCAATTGTGATCCGATGTGCGTGTTTTTTCGTCGAACGCACTCGGTCTAAATGTCCGGGGTCTGTTAACGGCCAGGAGTTGATTATTTCGGACGGTCACCAACGCGTCTATTTTTTGCAACCGAAATAGCGTCGCGACCGTATCTCCGTTTCTCAATCCAATCCCTGCGGCCCTTCTTATAGCGTCGCGCTTCGCATTCTCATATAAGCCTATATACAAGATCGAGTTTCCCCGGTTTCGCCGACAGTCCCGGGCCAGCGGATTCTAGAGTGTTTCCAGGAAAAGTGGGCACCGGTTTTCCGGACGGAAACACGAAAAATCAAAGGGTTAGAGTGTTTGAGCGATTCAATGAAAAGCGA
>CAYWBS010000218.1:0-5672 GCA_964456215.1 uncultured Hyphomicrobiaceae bacterium | reverse complement strand
CCGCCAAGCGTCAGCCTGAATGGAATCGAGAAACCGGTGCGCAGGTCGCGTTCGCGGTTGCCGCCGGTAATGCTATCCACTGTCAGCATCATTACCTCAACGCCGGCCTCTTTGGCGCGCTCCAGCATGGCGCGATTTAGCCCACGATCCCTGTGAAAGTAGAATTGATAGGCTTGCGGTGTGTCATGTGCCTTGCGCAACTCCTCCAGGCTGACCGTGCCAAGCGAGGAAACGCCAAACATCGTACCGTACTTCGCCGCCGCGGCTGCGACGGCTCGTTCGCCCTGATGGTGGAACAGACGCTGCAATGCCGTGGGTGAACAATAGAATGGCATTGCGAGCTTCTGGCCCAAGACCGTGACCGAAAGATCGACTGTCTCCACGCCGCGCAGGACATTGGGCACTAGATCACAACGCTCGAAGCGTGCCGTATTCTGGCGGTGAGTCACCTCGTCGTCCGCCGCTCCGTCGATATAATCAAAAATTGGACCCGGCAGGCGCAGTTTTGCAAGCGCTCGGAAATCATGGAAGTTGTGACAGTCGCGCAGGCGCATATTTCATTCGGCACCCTGATTGAGTTCTGGCGGGCCCGCGGCGACAGCAGGTTTTGCTTTCAGGCAATATGAAAACAGCGCCCGACGTGCAAGGCTGGCTCGTGTCCCTAAGACTATCTCAATGGCTGGCAGAGTCACGTGGTGATGGAGGAGCCACACGTGGACGAACTAATTCATTTCAATTTTGTCAGCTTCTGCCAAGAGGCGACACTGACGGGTCGCGAGTGAGAAATCATATCCGGTGCATGATTACCATTGTCCACGAAAAGACAAAAGTGACGCGTCAGCGACGGTTCAGGCCGTATCCCATACAAGCAAAAGCTTCGACGATTAGGCCTACGTCACGCCACAAGGGACGGCATGTGCCCAACCGAGGCGACTTCAGCGTGGTTAGCCCTGCAACAAAGAAAATCTCCGCGAAGACGGACCCATTGCGGCTAGACCTCTAGAACTTTGCAACCAGATGCTCGCCACACGCGGACGCGACCCCGCGATTGGGTTCGCTTGCCCCGGGCATCGTTGACCAGCCTGTTTTCATTACCATGTCTGGCCGCATATACGACTGGGCGTTCTTCAGTTGGCGGATCTGATCGGCGAATTGCGGATCCCGGTTAGATTGCTCGATGCAGATCGGCAGCAACGCGGCGACGGCTGCCTCTGTCGCCATTTCCTGGGCTTTGCTGCCGGTGACCCAGCCACCCCATGAAAAGCCATTGACCGCGAGTAGGGCGGCACCGACAACGGCGCCATAGAATCCAGGCTTGGACAATTTTGGGAAGTTCATGTGTATTTCCTTACTTTTTGTGTGGGATCTATTCTATTTTCCTTTCAGTCGCTCCGCTTCGCCGGTGAGGGAATCGGCTCACGGTCGCGGTATCGAGTTTCCGCCCGCGATAATGCGATCGATGATGGCTATAACCTCGAGACGCAGGGCGGCATCCTGTGTGGAGATGCCGACACCGCGATGTGCGGCAACGGCGTCCTTGAGGACGCCGCCTGCTTCCTTTTCGCCCATGATTTTGAGATCGCTGAGCGCGAGCAACAGAGATTCACAGATCGAGAGTGCGGCGAGGCCGGCTGCAACACCCTTTACGTCGGTCGAGTTGTCCATTGGCTTTCACTCACTTTACGGTGGCAAGCAGATCCGCCACGCTGTTGGCCAGCAATGTAGCCCAACGGACAGCAGCTGCGACTAACCTGGGTTAGCGAACAATGGCGTGGGTATCCGTGATATTGTCGGACTTGGCGGGCCAGCCAAGCCTGGATGGCGGCGACGGTGCCACGATCTCGCAACCAACTTCGATACGCTTGACTGCCCACAATGAGCAATCATATGGCCAGTAGTCGAATGGATTTCTGAGGAGAGTATCGCCGGGGCGAACGACATGCCGCACGTCAACAGCCACCTCGTGAAGAAACTGAACACCTTCGTTCAGCTCTCCGAGCGCGAGCTGGGGTGTCTCGCTGAACTTCAATCTTCGTCCCTTCGCGTGAAGCGCGGCATGGACCTCGTGTACGAGGGCCAGACGGGTCACATGGCATACATCCTCCAAGCGGGATGGGCGTGCAGCTTCAAGCTTCT
This sequence comes from uncultured Hyphomicrobiaceae bacterium, assembly GCA_964456215.1. Classification (GTDB taxonomy): domain Bacteria; phylum Pseudomonadota; class Alphaproteobacteria; order Rhizobiales; family BFAS01; genus MnTg02. The sequence goes on along the minus strand of CAYWBS010000218.1, from coordinate 3,536 downwards.
GCCCGACGGTGGACGGCAGATTATAGCGTTCCCGGTTCCTGGCGACTGCATCGGATTGCGCAGTGTGCTGTTGCGCACGTCGGATCACTCATTTTCTGCATTGACCGACGTCGTTGTCAGTGGCGTCGAGGCCTCGCGGATGATCTCCATATTCGACGAGTTTCCGCGCCTCGGCACCGCCATTCTGTGGGCCGCCTCGCGAGATGAAGCCATGATCGTGGAGCACCTGGTCAGCATTGGGCGCCGCACTGCCATCGAGCGGACGGCCTATTTCTTCCTTGAGCTGTACGAGCGTCTGCGGCTGGTCGGGCTGGCAACCGACAAGGAGTTCGACTGCCCGTTCAATCAGTACGTTCTTGCTGACGCGCTTGGACTTAGCGCTATTCATGTAAACCGGGTTCTGCGGCGATTGCGCGAGCTCAAGCTCATGACACTGAAGAAGGGCAAGGTGATCATTTATGATGCCGCGGCACTCAAGCGATTATCCGGATTTCAGGATGAGCAGATCACGCCGTAGAGTTAAGCCCATCGACAATGGAAAATGGGCTGTGGTGCTAACCCAGGTTAGTGCGCCACGTCCGCGAGGTGCTAGTGTAGATACAGTGGTGATAATAGGGAGGAACTCTCCTCCCTCGAAATAGAAAGGAAACCTCATGCAGGTTCCTTCGTTTTTGTCTCCGTATACAAAAGGAGATTCTCCGACACGCCTGTTCCAAGGTTTAATTGTTGGTGTAGTTGCGACAATGATTATTGGTTTTGGATGGGGCGGATGGCATCTCGGTAGTACTGTTAAGGAAATGGTGCAAACTGCGAGCGAAACGGCAAAGATCGCTGCTCTGGCACCCATCTGCGCCGACAAGTTCCAGCAGGCTGCTAAGGCTGACAATAAGTTGATCGTTGATCTTAAGGCAGTGAGCTCCTGGAAACGGGACAGCTACCTGAGAGAAGCTGGATGGGCAACGTTCCCCGGCGGAGCGGAGCCAGACAGCAAAGTCGCTGACGCATGCGTCGACTTGCTCAGTGAGAGCCTCAAGTAGGCCGATTGCGGTCGGCTGAAGTACACCCGCCTCCTGTCAATCACACGGGGCGGTTCTTTTTGCTCCAAATAGGATTGAGGAATTAGCGCAGTTCGCTAACCATTTTTGCCCTCAAAAAGAGCACGCTGTAGACAAAATCACAGTGTGCCATGCCATAGGGCAAACGTCCGGCTGTGACCCAACTGTATGGACCGACCGTGCGTTGCAAGGTGAATCTTCAAGTTGGCGGTGATTGGTCTTGCTCAGATGTATCCGGCCCTTTTGTGAAGCGTTTGATGCTTCTGGCCACAATAGGTATCCGCGCGCGTCCGATCTCATTCTCGGATGTTCTCACCCATTATTCGGGGTTTCCGCTCCGATTTAGACAACCAGTAACGGATCAAGCAATAACCGGCAGATTCCGCGGGTAGTTCGATCAGATCGGGTGCTCTGACGGATGAGGATGCTGATGCTCGAGAAAGAACCGGACCATCTCGCGTGAAGCGTCCGGCCCATGGGGGTCGGTATAGGAACCCGCCGGGCTGCCACCCGACCATGCATGTCCAGCGCCATGAACCACCCACATTTCGAGCATCGCTCGACCACTCGCGTCGAAGTGGCTGGTTCGGCTGTAGGTGCGCCCACCTAACACATGCCCGCGTTGGGTCACGGACCGCAACTCTCCAAGACTGGTCGACCGAGACTGTTCGATGACGTGACTGCCGTTTCGGGGATGCACGGTCACGTCTTTTTCGCCATGAAAGACAATGGTCGGGACAAGCCGGCCGCGCCCATGGAATCCGAAAGAACGAGCTGACCGGTTCGCGGCCCCAGGGGTACCCTGCCGCATGGCTGAGAACGCCGAAGGAAGGTCGATGGCCGCACCGCACGGGAGACCGGAATGCACACCCACCGCTGCGTAGATGTCGGGATAGGTTGCGCCCATGATTGCCGCGGCCGCACCGCCCGCCGATAAACCAGCAACATAGACGCGCTTCGGGTCGATCGCGTAGTCGCGCGAGATTTGGCGTGTGATGCCGGCGATCAGCGAGGGCTCCCCGCGGCCACGTTGCTGGTCGCCCGGTTTGAACCAATTCCAGCATTTCGAGCCGTTGGCGGACTTCGGCTGCACCGGATAGGCGATAAAACACGCGCGTTCCTCAGCCACCATGTTCATGCGTGTGCCGGCGGCGAAGTCGTCGGCTGACTGTGTGCAGCCATGCAGCATGACGACCAGCGGGAGCGGTCGTCCTTGGTAGGCGCTGGGAATGTAAAGTTTGTAGTCGCGGGTGCCGGCTTGGTTTGCAAAGGTGGCGGTCAAGAATTGGCCACCTCTTAATAACACGCCAGGGGCGTCCGCCGGCGAGAGTGCGGATGAACGGCGGACCGCCGACAAAGTTACGCCGATCCGGCAAACCTTCTCGATGAAACCGCGCAGCCGGTCGGGCATTGGCGGCCGAACGATAGAGCTTGAATTGCCCGCCGCACTGCCGCCCGTATCGGCGTTGACCCACCCGGTCGGTAAAGATCGTCGACGGGCTGGCACGTCGAGCATCTCAGGCGTTACCTCGATGATGTGGGCGGCGCCGAGCGGCGGAGGATCGCCATCGGCGCGAGGACCGTCGGTTCTGGCGTCTGGTTCTATCCCGCTCTGGAGCATCCGCTGGAGGAGCGCAGTGGCCTCGGTTAGTCGCCCTTCGCGTGTGAGGCGAGTTGCCTCAATCATGTCGGGATGCATCGTCATTTTCATTGCGAGTTTCCTATAATCGGACGCAGGTCGAGTCTGCAACGGGGCGGTGCTGAACCTCCGTCTTTGTCGAAGCTCGTTGACTGAGCCTATTGGCGGTGTCCGTCAGATCGGCTCAGCGAGCCCTGTCATACAGGGCGGCTTTCACCTCCGGACTCGCGTGCAACGCTCCCAAGACCTCAATCGACGTAATTGTCGCCCTGGCGAGTTCGGGCGTGACGTCATCAGCGATGCTGGCAAGACCCAGCACGTGGATCTGGAGCGTCTGCCCCGTGGCGCGGACCTCCTCTAGATCCGCCCGCGTGAAGTGCCGCAGGCCAAGATCCAGGGTCTTGCGGCCAATCGATTTCTTGGTCACCTCGGCATGACGCTCGAGCTGATTGCGGATTGCTGTTCGGATGAAGTCGGTGCGGTTCGAGTAGAATTTTTCCGCCACCAACAGGTCGATGTGCCCCAGGTCGACATAACCCAGGTTGATCGTGATCTTCTCAGAGTCGCCCGTCTTCGGGCGCAGCTGATGAACACTACCGGCCATAGAGGCTCTCCATACCATCCCGCTGGATGGTATATGGATGGTTTATGGCAGATGTTCAAGGGGCAGGCCAACCATGGAAACATCGTTGCTTGCCGACGGGGTGCCCAATCTCCGCGGAACGGTATCTAACCTGAGGCATTGCGAAGTGCTGCAATTGGCCCATCGCGCCGGTCGCTGTGACCTCGGCCAGCTTCCGCAACTGGGGGTAATCCAGACGGTGCCCCAGCGACGTCTCAAC
>CAYWBS010000217.1:0-5675 GCA_964456215.1 uncultured Hyphomicrobiaceae bacterium | reverse complement strand
AGCGGGAGTTTCGTCGACACTTTGGCGCCGCCGACAATCGCGGCCACGGGGCGTTGCGGATAATCCAGCACCGATCTCAGCGCTTCGATTTCGCTCATCATCAGCGGGCCGGCAAAAGCCGGAAGCAGGTGCGCCAGAGCTTCGGTCGAGGCATGGGCGCGGTGCGCGGTCGAAAACGCGTCATTGACATAAAGATCGCCGAGTTCGCTGAGCGCGCGGGCAAATTCCGGGTCATTGGCCTCTTCACCGGCATGAAAGCGCAAATTTTCGAGGACAACGGTCTCGCCATCGGCAAGCCTGTCAACGGCAGATCTGACCTCTTCGCCCACACAATCCGGAACGAAGCCGAGAGCACCCCCCTCCAACATGCGGCGCAATTCGTCGGCCACGGGCGCCAGCGACATGTCCGGACGGCGTTCTCCTTTCGGCCGGCCGAAATGAGAAAGGACGATGATCCGCGCACCCCGCGACGCGAGCGCCTTGATCGTCGGCAGGACCCGTTCAAGGCGTGTCCTGTCGGTGACGCGCCCTTCGGCCATCGGCACGTTAAGATCGGCGCGCAGCAGCACGCGCTTACCGGTCACATCGACACTGTCCAACGTCTTCAGTCTGTCCAGGTTCATACCGCTCACCCGCCGTCATATCATCCGCGTATCTTGCCGCCGGTCGGCTATCGGACGGCCTGGCGCGCGGCTTCCGCCACCGCTTCCGCGGTAATGCCGAAATGATCAAACAAAGCACCAGCCGGCGCCGACGCGCCAAAGGTCGACATGCCGATGAACGCGCCGCCCTCTCCGAGCCATTTCTCCCAGCCAAAAGCGACCGCGGCTTCGACACCGATCCGCGGGCGGGGGCCCAGAACCGCTTGCCGATAGCTCTCGGGCTGGGCTTCAAACAGTTCCCAGCACGGCATCGACACGACGGCCGCCTCGATCCCTTCCTGGCCAAGGACATCCCGCGCCGCCACCGCCAAGGAAACTTCCGAACCCGTGGCGATCAGCGTCACGTCGCGCTCACCCTTCGTCTCGCGAAGTAGGTAAGCGCCGTGTGCCGAGAGATTTTTATTTACCTGCTCCCGGCGCACCGTCTCCAGACCCTGGCGCGAGAGCGCCAGAACCGTAGGCCCGTCCTTCCGGGTGAGCGCCAGCTCCCAGCATTCCGCGCATTCGACGGCGTCGCAAGGCCGCATCACGTAGAGATTCGGCATGGCTCGAAGGCTCGCCAAATGCTCCACCGGCTGATGTGTCGGACCATCTTCGCCGAGGCCGATCGAATCGTGGGTCATGACGTAAATCACGCGTTTTCCCATAAGCGCCGACAAGCGGAGAGCCGGGCGGCAATAATCCGTAAATACGAGAAATGTGCCGCCATAGGGCACGATACCGCCATGCAGCGCCATGCCGTTCATCGCCGCCGCCATGGCATGCTCGCGCACCCCATAGTAGATATAGCTGCCGGAAAAATCATCGGCACGGATGGCCCGCTGTTGACTTGTGAGCGTGCCGTTTGAGCCGGTCAGATCCGCCGAGCCGCCGACAAGGCCCGGAATGACGGGAACGAGTTTCTCCAAGACCTTATTCGAGGAAACGCGGGTCGCGAGTTTCGGCGCTTCGGAAACGAATTGCGATTTGGCCTCTTCAACGGCTCCCTTGATCGCGGCCCGCACATCGGCATCGATGGGATCGACGAGCCGTCCTGTCTCGCCATCGGTGAGCTTTTCCGTTGCGGCAAGCCAGGCCTCGTATGCGGGCCGTCCCCGGCTGCCGGCCGCGCGCCAGGCCTCCAGAACCGCAGCCGGAATTTCGAATGGCGGGTGCGGCCAATGCAGTTCCTTGCGGGCCGCAGCAATCTCGTCGCTACCGAGAGGCGCGCCATGGGTGGCGGCGGAGCCTTGTTTGTTGGGAGCGCCGAAACCGATCACGGTCCGGCAGGCAATCAGGGACGGCTGATCGGAAACATTGCGGGCATTGGCGATGGCCACCGCCACCGCCCCCGCGTCGTGTCCGTCGACGCCGGTCACATGCCATCCGCTCGCTCGAAAGCGGTCGAGCTGACGATCGGAAACGGAGAGATCCGTCGGGCCGTCTATGGAAACGTGGTTATCGTCGAAAAGGACAATGAGCTTGCCAAGCCGCAAATGCCCCGCCAGCGATATGGCCTCATGGCTGATGCCCTCCATCAGGCAACCGTCGCCGGCCAAAACGTAGGTAAAGTGATTGCAGATCCCGTCGCCATGGCGGTGGTTGAGCAGACGCTCGGCAAGTGCCATGCCGACGCCATTAGCAAGCCCCTGCCCCAAGGGCCCGGTCGTCGTCTCGATGCCGGGCGCATGGCCATATTCGGGATGGCCGGCCGTCTTCGATCCGAGCTGCCGGAAGTTCTTCAATTCGCCGAGATCGAGCCCCGGATAGCCCAAAAGGTAAAGCAGCGCATAAAGGAGCATGGAACCGTGGCCGGCGGAAAGAACAAAACGGTCGCGGTCCGGCCAGTCGGGATGGGCGGCGTCAACCTTCACAAACTGTGTGAAAAGCACGGTTGCCACATCCGCCATCCCCATCGGCATGCCGGGGTGACCGGAATTCGCCTTTTCGACGGCGTCCATCGCCAGGGCGCGCACTGCATTGGCCAAGTCACGCCGCGAAAGCTCGGCTACTTCTTCTTTCATGTTCAGAATTTCGGCCATACGCGATCTCTTTCACGGATTTTGATAGCGCCGGCTGACGAATCTCATGCCGGCGGCGTGCCCAATGAATTCGCGGAGAACTTCTTCCACTCGCAGGCTAGTAAGGCAAATTCACAGGTGTCTTACCCTCGCAGGATGCGGAGCGCCAGCCCGTTCTTACCAACTTTGTGGAAGGGGTGACTGTTTTCAGACCACCGCCCCACGCCTGACTGTCGGCGCGATGCCGTTTTGCACGACGGCCGGCTCAAGGCTTTCAGTTTGACGCTGTCATGAAACGTGTCTCGTGGCTGAACACTAGGTCATGGACTCGTGACCTATAGTCAGGTTCTGTCCCGCTGGCGCGGCGCGCTCAGTCGCAGCGCCCGCTGCAAACTTCGAGGCAGGTAGCCATCGACGGCTCTGAGGCTGCCGTCGAGCTCGGGGAAACGGACGCGCAGCCGGCGCAGAAAATTGCGCACGGTCACACTGGTCAGCACAAGAAGCGAGAAGCCGACGGCCAGCAATATGGCGCCGAGCGGAATTGGCGTTGGCAGGGCAATCAGGCCAACAACAACACACATGATCGCGATTACGGAAATAACCAGACGCCGCACGGTCCCTCCTCGCTCCCGTTTAAGCCAGCACAACATTCAGTCGGCGAATTGGATGCACATATACGAAGGGCCCGACTTCACGACATTCCCCCAGTGGCTTCTATGAGCATAATCATGCGGCACGGTAAATAAACTCTCGCTTTCGACGGTCCCCATCTATTTAGGAATTGTTTGGCGATCGGTTAAGTCCTTCCACAGGTCTCGCATTGCGCAATAAATTGCCGGCGCGGCAAATTACCGCATCCATGGCAGGGCCCGCGGTCAGCCTAAGACGCCGAGACCACCAGGATAAGCGCGGAAGACCGCTGACCGCCACATAAGTTTTGCGGCAATAGTTTTTGTTGCACTGCAGCATGAAGGTCTATAAACGTGCACATCCCGTCAACGAGACTTTTTCCCGTGCCGTGCGGCATATGCCGTCAGCCACAAGATTCCAATCAAAAGAAAGTCGTGATGGCCTATGGTTTGTATGCTGGCTGGCGTGAAATGAAACAGGATTTCCGATGCGGCTTTTCGGCAACTTTCGGCTGACCATGCATGGGCGGATAAACCTGGCTTTGCAGGGCGGCGGCAGCCACGGCGCCCTGACCTGGGGTGTGATAGAGGCAATACTCGAGGACGAGAATGTCGAGATCGGTGCCGTCAGCGGAACAAGCGCCGGCGCCGTAAATGCCGTCGCGCTCGCTGCCGGTCTCATGGAAAATGGCCGGGAAGGCGCCCATTCAAAGCTCAATCACATTTGGCAAAAAATCAGCGGACTCGGCGGCAATTACCCGTTCAGGATGCCGTCTCTTTACGGCTTTCCCGGCAACGGCAATATGGGTGGCAAGCTCGACCATCTTTCGCTGGACCTGATGACACGGATGTTTTCTCCCGCCGTGCTCAATCCGCTCGACATTGATCCGCTGCGCGCCCTCCTCGATAATGAAATCGACTTCGCGGCGTTGCGCGGACAATCACCCATAAAACTCTTCATCGCCGCCACGGATATTGGGAATGGCCGTGCACGGATATTCACGGAACGCGAGATTTCGGCGGCGAGTGTCGTGGCGTCGGCCTGCCTGCCGCACCTCAGACGCGCGGTCGAAATTGACGGCCGTTACTATTGGGATGGCGGATATTCCGCAAATCCTCCCCTGATCCCGTTAATCCGCGACGGCACCATCGACGACACGGTCCTTGTCCAGCTCAATGCCTTTCCCGATGACCGGGTGCCTAAGACGTCGCGCGAAATAATTGCCCGCGTCAATTTGCTCGCCTTCAGCCAGCCCCTCAGCCAGGAGGTTTTCCTCATCAATGAAATACAGCGGCTGTCGCGCGAGACGGGTCTCAGGACGTCACGTCACGCGCGACGGTTCTTGAAACACCGGTTTCACCTTATCGACGGCTCGCTGGTAACGCGGGAACTGAGTCAGGAAAGCAAGCTTTATACGGATTGGAGCCATCTGTGCGAACTGCGCGACCAGGGCCGCGAAATCGCGAAAGCATGGCTTGTCAAGCATGCCGGAGATATCGGCAGGCGCGCGACCGTCGACCTCGTAAAGCGGTTTATGACATGAGGCTCGTGGCCTCCGCTTGACAATGAGTGTCGCCTTGGCGGCACATGCGTCTTCCTCCGCCGCGGTCGCGAAGGTTTCAGCCGTTCGGTTCAATCATAATTTTCAATTGCATATTGGATTATGGAAAACACTGAATTTTGTGTCTCGGCGGTTCTTGAAGTGTTCTGGGGAATTTGCAACATTATTCCTTGACTGGTGCCGTTTGTGCCCGGTTGAAATTTTATAGAACCAAACTTTCGCCCCTTTTCTATAGCTTCCTAAGGTGCGAAACGTTCACGGAGGGGGGGGTGAATGAGACGGATCAGTTGGAGCTCAGCTGAACTGGGTTCTATGTTTTCGTTCTCGACCACAGGTTTAGCTGCAGCGTCGGACTCGGCCCGCAGGACCCTTCCTTTCGAGCAGAATTTCCAGGAATCCAAATACCTGGCGCATCCGGGAACCCCGAACTCGCAGGATTTGCAAGCACGTTTTGCGCCCGGCGAGGTAGCTGTTCCGGATCAACGAAGAAAAAAGAGTTGGCGTTTGAATGGTAATGATTAGAAGCAGCTAGTCCGACATCCTCCGCTTGATCGCCTGATAGCTTGGGCGCGAATGAAATGAGGGGGGGAGGGGTGAATTCAATGACTTGGCTGCTTTGTGGCGTTAAGTGAGTAATGTAATGAAAAGTCGTGGTGACGAAACGAGTAAGGCCAAGACAGAGAAGAGTTCCGGGGAAGCGCGCCCTTCACAAGATAAAGCATCGCGCCGGCTCAGCGAACGGCTCGAATCACTTGCCGTGGAAAAGAAGCCCGTCGATGAAGAAGCAAACGGCAGCGGCGCAAAATAGGCAGCTGGCACCAT
>CAYWBS010000216.1:0-5718 GCA_964456215.1 uncultured Hyphomicrobiaceae bacterium | reverse complement strand
CAGTTCCGCCCGGTCTCGTTCGTCCATCATCTTGACAGGACCGGGCTCCGGGCGGTGCCGATCATCACCTTGATTTGCATCCTGATCGGCGCCGTCGTCATGCAACAGGGGGTCGTCCAACTGCAACGTTTCGGGGCCGAGCTATTGGCGGTCAACATGGTCGCCATCCTCGCTTTGCGGGAGGTTGGCGTGCTGTTAACGGCAATCATGGTCGCCGGCCGTTCGGGTTCGGCATTTACCGCCGAAATCGGCTCGATGAAGATGCGCGAGGAAATCGACGCCATGCGGATTCTCGGCATCGATCCGATGCAGACCCTTGTGCTGCCCCGCGTTCTGGCGCTTATGGTCGGTCTGCCGCTCCTGGCCTTTCTCGGCGATATTATGTGCCTTGCCGGCGGCGCGATCATGGCCAAAGTCTATCTTGGCATTGAAGTCGACGTTTATATCGAACGGCTCAGGGCCGCGGTATCCATCAATCACTTTATCGCCGGCATGTTCAAGGCGCCGTTCGCCGCCTTGATCATCGGTCTCGTCGGATGCCGGGAGGGGCTTGCTGTCGAGGGAAGCGCCGAATCCCTCGGCGCCCACGTGACCAGCGCGGTCGTAAAGGCGATATTCCTGGTTATTATTCTGGACGCCTGCTTTGCAATGTTCCTGTCGGCGATCGGAGTTTGAGATGAATTCCGGCCGGGAAAGCATCATAAAGGTCAGAGGCCTCAGAAAGGCCTTCGGCCCCCAGGTCGTGTTCACGAACCTCGACGCCGATGTTTATCGCGGTGAAATCCTCGGCATTGTCGGCGCGTCCGGCCAGGGAAAATCCGTGCTTCTGCGCTGCATCATCGGATTGTTGACCCCCGAGGCCGGCAGGATCGAGATATTCGGGCGCGATGTTGCGTCTTTGTCGCGGCTGGAGCGGATCTCGATGGAGGCGCGATGGGGCGTGCTGTTTCAGGATGGGGCGCTTTTCTCCTCGCTGACCGTTTTGCAGAATATTCAGGTGCCGATGCGGGAGCATTTGGAGCTTCCGCAGCCGATGATGAATGAGTTGGCCTTTCTGAAGCTCGCCATGGTCGGATTGCCCGCCGATGCCGCGCATAAATATCCCTCCGAGCTTTCCGGCGGCATGCGCAAGCGCGCCGGTCTCGCACGCGCGCTCGCCCTCGATCCGGAAATCGTCTTTCTTGACGAGCCGACATCGGGTCTCGATCCGATCGGCGCCGCCGCCTTCGACCGGCTTATCCGGCGCTTGCAGAGAACGCTTGGCCTGACCGTTTTCATGGTGACACACGATCTTGATAGTATCTTCACCGTATGCGACCGTGTCGCGGTGCTGGCGGAAAGCCATATTGTGCGGACCGGGACACCGAAGGAACTTCGCTTGTCGCCGGATCATCCTTGGATCGAACAATATTTCTGCGGCGAACGGGCGCGCGCCGTTACGGCCTGAGGTTTTTGAGGATTTGGACTCATGGAAACGAAAGCTAATCATTTTGTCATTGGCTTATTTGTCCTCCTGGTTTCGGGCGCGGCATTCGCATTCGTCTATTGGATGAAGAATTTCGGCGAAACCGGCTCGTCGCGCGCCTACTACATTCTGTTCGATGGCTCCGTCGGCGGTTTGACCCAGGCAAGCGACGTGCTGTTCAACGGCATCCGAGTGGGCCGCGTCCGGCGGCTCAATAATGATGGCACAGACACGCGGAAAGTCCGGGTAGAGGTCGCCGTCCGCCAGGACACGCCCATTAGAGTGAACTCCCGCGCGCAAATCGAGCATCAGGGGCTTACGGGGCTGGCGGCCGTGCAGATTACGGCCGGCTCACTCGATTCCCCCCTTCTCTCCGGAACCACCGGCGCAGAGATCCCGGTCATCAAGTCCGACCCGGCCGCATCCGCATCGCTTCTGGAAGCCGCTCCCGAGGCGCTCGCCAATGCGAATGCCCTGTTTGTGCGGCTGAACAACATGCTCGCCAACAACGAAGACGCAATTCGCAACACCGTCAAGAATGTCGAATCGTTTTCGACAACGCTCGCCGCCAATAAGAATGACATCGCCGAAATCATCCAGAATGCCAAGGATCTTTCAGCGCGCTTCAACCGCATCTCCGACAAATTCGAAACCGCGATCGATTCCGTGACGGCGTTCGCGACGACCGACAGTGAATCATTCTTGCAACAGGCGAAAAACGCCGCTGCATCCATGCGCCGATTGGCGGAGAAGCTCGAAGAATCCGTCGGCGAAAGCGCCGACGGCATTATGAGGCTTGCGAAACGTAGCCTCGAGGAGTTTGAGCTGTTCATGCGCGATGGTCGCCGGGCGGCCCAGAATCTTGACCGTGTCCTGGAACGGATCGATCAGAATCCGCGGAGTTTTCTGTTTGGCGGATCGAATGTTCCCGAATACAATCCCAAGAAATAACGATTCTAATTGGGGGCGTCTGGGTGCTGCTGTCTGTTCGAAATGGGCAGAGCAGTGTCATGACCCAGCTTTATCGGTGTGCTGCGATCGTGCCGGTGCTGTTGGCGCTCGGCGGATATGGTGCCGTTGCTGGGTTTGGCAATAGTGCTCCGCCGGAGACTTACGATCTCCTGGCTTCGAAGCTGGCGCCGCTTGCGAAATCCCGGCGCACGGATTTGCAGTTGGAGGTCAGCGAGCCGTCGGCCGTGCGCGCGCTTGCGACTGACCGGATTCTCGTCAAGCCCAGATCCGAAAGCATCTCCTACTATCCCAACGCGCGCTGGAGCGACCGCCTGCCGGCTTTGCTGCAAACGAGACTTATCGAATCGCTGTCGCGGTCGCAGCGCTTTGCCGCCGTCGGCGGCGGCAACGACCGGATCGAGGCCGACATCCGCTTCGCCACCGACATACGGGCGTTCCAGATCGAGGTGAACGGCGCCGGCGCCGAGGCCCGCATCGCGCTTTTCGTGAAGATGTTCCATGAGAAGAACGGCCGCATCATCGCCTCGCAAAATTTCGAGGCCGCGGTCCCGGCGCCGAAGGATAGCGCCCAGGGCGCGGTGCAGACCATGAACGGCAGCCTGCAAAATCTTCTCGGCAAGATCATAGCCTGGACTGCCAATGTCCGGATCGGCGAAAGCGTTCGTCCGCCCGCAGGCCGGCCTTTGCCCGGAGGAGACGCGGTTTCCAGCGCGCCGGCGCGGCGCGGGTAAGGACGACGGCCAGAGTGTTTCCAGGAAAAGCATGTCCCCGCGAAGGCGGGGATGGACACCGGTTTTCCGTCCGGAAACACGAAAAATCAAAGGATTAGAGTGTTTGAGCGATTCAACGAAAAGCGAAAACACTCTGGAGTGTTTGAGCGGTTCGACGAGAAGGCATACGCTCAAGGAAGGACGGCCGGGTCGCCAATGGCGCGGCGCCGCGATTCAGATCGCATCACGTGCTACAAGAAGATGGATGTTCCGGGCCGCCACATCCGCCCGTCCGTGACTCTGCCAAGAATAATCTCAACTGCCGAATCGCCCGCCGGAACCTGCGCTCAGGCAAGCCGGCCGCTGGCATGCGCCAGCAGAAGATAGACGCGTCCCGTCTCCGATGTCAGGTAGTTCTGTACCAGACGTCCGCCGGGCTCGCGCTTCTCGGCTTCCTTGAGCAGGCGCTCGAAATCCGTCAAATATCTGTTGACGGTGTCCCGGAATTCCGGATTGCGGCTGTAGCGCTGCCGGATTTCGTCGAATGTGGCACGGCCGTCAAGGGTGTAGATGCTGCGGTCGATGAAGCCGCGCTCGCCGCTCTTATATCTTTGCCAAAGCTCGGCCGCCGTGCCGTGGTCGATGGCCCGCGCGATTGCGTCCATGCTCAGTGTCCTTTGCGACGCGGGCTCGTTGCGCTTTTCGGCCGCGGCATCGATAATCGGCGCGCGCCGGGGGCGCCTCCGGCGGCCGCCCGAACCGACGTCTTCCGACGCCCGGGCAAGCAGATCCCCCATCGACCAGCGTGACGATTGCTCGAAGTCGTCTTCCATGTCGTTGACAGGCGGCGCCGGCTGGGGCGGATGATTTCGCGTCAAGGAGTAGTGGCGGTTTCGCTCCAGGGTCCTGGCAACATCGGAAGCCACGGCGTCCATGTTCCGGAAGCCCGATGGCCGGCGCGACGGATCCAACTTCGCCGAACGCTGCCCATCGCCGTCCGCATAAGGTGCGGCGCTCCTTAACGCCCGCGCCGTTTCAGGAGATCGGCCGGATGGGCCGGACCCGGAACGCGCCCGCGCCGACAAGCGCTCCGACGGCGGAGAGACATCGCGCATACTGCCATACTCGCCGGTAATCGCCGTTAATGATCCGACGGTGGCAATCTGCTCTTCCATCGCTTTCCGCATGGCGTCGGCACCCTCCCGGGCGGTATTGGGAATAAGATCGATACGTTCGCGGATCTGCGATTGCGTTTCCGATAATTCTCCGGCCGCCCGTTCAGCCCTTTCGCGAACCTGTCTGGTGATCTCCGAGAACTCGGACGTCAACGATGAAATTTCGGACGAAACCTCGCGTGCCACCGATGAAAACTGCGAGCGCAGCTCCGAAACGGCCTTTTCGGCCTGAGTCTGCGTCACGGATTTGAGCTGCTGCAACTGCGCGAGAGCGGCGTCCGATTTTGACTTCGACTGGTCGTGCAGGGCGACACTTAACTGCTGAGCGCGCGCTTCGGCCTCGGTGAGGGAAGATTCCAGCTTACCGGAGTAAGAACGCATCATCTGATCGAGGTTGGAGGCTTTATCGGAAATGTTCTCCAGGAGTCCCGCGAGCTCCGTCTGACGGTTTTCGAGAACTGAGTCGATCTTGAATTGCGACGATTCGAGTGCGTGGGCCGCCTTCATGATCGACTGCCCGCGGTTTTCAAAGCGGCTTGTCAGGCTATGGACCTGCTGCAACAGGCCTTCCGAGACATCGCGAAGCACTTCCGCCTGCATCGCAAGGTCTTCGATGGTGCGCACCGACTCGCTCGATAACCGGTCGGTCGTCTCGCGGAAGGCTTCGACGCCGCGCACGAACGTTTCGTCGAAAGAAGCTGCTTGCACGGTCAATGCGCCTTCGATGGCTTCGGACCGTTCGATGAGCGTCGCATTGATATGATCCGACTGCTTGGTCAGCAGCGAATCCAAGTGTCGGATCCGGCTTGAAAAAGCGGCGTCGAGCGCTTTTGTGCGCTCGACCATCGCTGCGTCAACGGCCTGGACCTGTCTGGCGACCGCCGCCTCGATGCTTTGCGTCCGTTTGCTCAAGGCCGTCTCAAGAGTCGATAAATTCTTGGTCGCGCCCTCGATAATATGGCTGAGGCGGGTCTGTTCGCTGCCCAGACGCTCAAGGAGCCCCGGAATTTCCTTGCTGATGCGCTCATTCATGCTGGAGAGCGTGGCGACAACGCTGTTGCCGCTATTCGAAACGAGCATCGCCGTGCGCTCGGTCGATTCGTGCAATACCTGGTTGATATGCCGTCCTACGTGCTCCAGCCTTTCAGCGGCTCGCCCGCCCTGAGTGACAATCTGCTCGGTGATTTTTGCACCCCGTTCGGCGATACGATTGTCAATGGCCATTCCGGCGGCGTGAATCGCGGTCGTCAGTTTTTCCCCTTTCAGAGCGAGCGAATTGGCCATCTCATCGGTCGCGCTGGCCATGGTGCCCGTTATCCGGTCCGTAACCGCATTAATCTCCTGGGCGACCTGGCGGCCGACCCGAACCCCGATGACGTCGTGGTGCCGGAACGGG
>CAYWBS010000215.1:0-5719 GCA_964456215.1 uncultured Hyphomicrobiaceae bacterium | reverse complement strand
GATCAGCGGTACAGGATCAACTGCTTCGCCAAGTCGTGACGGCACCTCGAAATTGCGAAGCTTGCTGACAATTTCCTCAGGTCTGAAATTCTTCCTCGCCGTCGTAATCCTCCTTCGAATTCCTCTTTATTAAGGCTGACCTACTCAACGGGGGAGGATCACCGGCAAAATGACTGAAGCCAGTTGCCTCAAGGAATTGTCTAATTCCTGCTTCGAGGGATATCGGCGCAAAGTCCGGTATCGCTGCTAGGAGCTTATCAATACTGGCGCACGACTCCCGTATATCTCCCGGACGGGATGGCAGACATTTAATAGGGTAATTGGCGCCAGTGACATGCGAAACCGTATTGGCCAAATTGCGAATCGTTTGCGCCTTTCCAGTACCTACATTGAATACCGGGCCGCGAACCGAACACATATCCTTCGCGTCGAGAATCACTCTGACGACATCATGTACGTGGACAAAGTCTCGTGTTTGCAAACCGTCGCCAAAAATAGTTAAAGGACGGCGTTCAATAGCACTGGCCACGAACTTCGTGATGACACCAGAGTATGCGGACTTTGAGTGTTGTCCCGGCCCGTAGACGTTAAACAGGCGTAATCCGCATGTGCGCAAGCCGGTCAACTGCCCGAACAATTGAGCTTGCCGCTCGCCGTAAAGTTTATCGAGGCCATAGGGACTAAGAGGCCGGCACTCATCGATCTCTCCTTGCCTCGGGTTTTCGGAGTTTCCGTATACAGCGGCGCTCGAGGCATAAACAACTACTGGGGAACTCTGGGCTTTGCTTGCGGCATCGAAGACAGAAATTGTACCGGCGCCATTTATGGAGGAGCAGTCCGACCACTCCGTCACATATCCTTGCATTGATGCAATCGCCGCCAAATGGAAAATGATTTGAGCATCCCCGAAAACCGACTGCAAAATGGAACTATCGCGAATATCACCTTCTACAAGAATAGCTCCTCGAGGTAGTGGTTCCCGAATGTCGGTTGAACGATTGTCTAAGATCCAGGTTTCCCACTCGCGATCCACACACGCCTTTGCCAAATGACGCCCAATGAAACCTGCGCCACCAGTCACAACCACCTTCATTCCAGCTCCAATGTTTTTGGCCTGAAGAATAATGTTCGTCATTCCGCGAGGCGAACACAATCTACTGCCTGTATTAGACCGATACCATTAATTGATTTGCCGCGATGCTGTAAAGCCCCCTCATTATGAGTCAGATACGCGAAAAGCTAAACGCCGTCGGAATGGAAGCAGACGACTATATAGAGAAGCCCTTCTCGCAAAGCGCGCTCATCGATCGTGTCAGAGCCATACTGGGCCGCGTGTGATCGCCTCGATCAATCTGCAAGCTCGTGTTTTAGGATCCAGTACCATTCGCCATGATACTCAACATGCACCTACACCTCCGAGATATCGCTTACCTTCGTGTCCTGCACGTCAAAGTTTATCGATCCCGACGGAAGAGTTGGGCCTCCAGCTACTCGATATTGCGTTGATGCATCTAACCGTCAACGCATATTTTTTTCGCAATAGTTATCAACAACGCGTTGCGAAGCGGGCTGGAAGGCTGGTTTCTACAAATCGAAAATCGAGCCGGAAGAAGGTTTTCGTAAGCTCATCGAACAGGCGCTTGTTGCAAAGTTGGGCAAAGAAAATGTCATGCGTGCGGAATACGAACCCACGACAGACTCAGAGGGTAGAGAAGCTCTATAGATTTCCCTTTTGCTCGCCCCAGGTGCACTTAACAGAATAGGTAAGGATGGTGCATTAGATGCGTTGGTCAACTTACGATCGCGCCTCAGTGAAATGAAGGACGATCGAACTCCAATCGTTGAATACGCAACGGAAGAAGAGTTGGCACAGGATGGCGGTGCTCAATCCTGAACACTTACTTGACCAAGCGGCAACTCTGATAACTCCGCCGGAGGGCGGGGTGCACCGCGACAAGTTGATCTTCGACGCGCAATTTCGAATGCGTTCTACGCGCTGTTCCACGCAGTTGCAACACAGGCAGTGGCGCTTGCGCTCGCGGATATAATCGCTGACGATCGGCGTGCCGCCATCAAAACCATGTTCGTCGTGCAGATGCTCCAATATCCGCTTCGCCGTGTGACGTTGCTTTTTTGGACGATCCTCGTCCTCAGCCAATATCTGATCGATAATGCCAATAAAGGGATCGAGCTTCGGACGTCTGCGGGCTTTGCTCCGCCGCTAACCCGGCGGTACCGAATGCTTCAATATCTTGGAGACCGTCCGCCGGTTAACGCCAAAATGCAAGGCCGCCTGCCGTTCGCTCATCCCGTCGCGATGACAGGCCAGCCGGATCTTCCTATAAAGCTCCACCTCGTACATCTCCCCGCCTTGTCCCCAATCAATGGAATCAAAGGCGTGAAACCGGCGCACTATTGCGCCGGAACAGCAGGACGGCCCTGCCGTTTAGGTGGTGCAGTATTCAACCGGAATTCTCAGTCTGGGCCTCAAGTCCAGCGACGCGCTCTTCCAAATCAGGACAACAGTCGTCGCCCGCCGCCCCAGCCGGAGACGGCGATGAAAGCAACGACTACTCGTATATACAAACACCTGCCAGCGCAAAAATGCGGCGTGCTGCTTTCACCAGTATTCCCCCGCAAGTGTTCCTTGGTGCGATTGGAGATTACATAGGTTAGGCGAATCAGAAACGTATTTGGCTAACAGTTAGAAATGAGATGTATACGTTGCGTCTTTCCGGTACCATAGGTCGATCGTGTTGCGATCTCTCTTAAACTGGAGCAACCTTTTTCTAATCCAGACTATTGGTTTCTTTAGGGTTTCTGTCGAGTCCGAACTTTGCGATACGATAGCGCATTTGATCCCGTGAAAGTCCGAGAAGACTGGCGGCCTTTGAGACGTTCCAGCACGTGCGCTCGAGTGCCTGGTTGAGCAGATTATGTTCGACGTTAAAAAGTTGCACGCCTTTCTCGGGAAGGGTCACTAACGCTTCTTCCGTTAACTTCACCGATTCGGAGAAAACGATGTCTTGAGCATTGATTTCCTCCCCTGTCGCGACCAGAGAGGCGCGCTCTATGACATTTCGGAGCTCCCGCACATTGCCCGGCCAGCTGTGGTTCACCAGCTTCGCCCGTGCGTCTGATGTCAGGGTTCTTTGAGGATGTCCGTAGCGACGAACGTTTTCGGTCAGAAACAGCTCCGCCAAATACAGCATGTCAGAATCACGATGTCGAAGAGCGGGCGCCTCAAGCCAAAGCGCTTGCAGGCGGAAGAGGAGGTGTTTGCTAAACATCCGGCTTTGAGTCAGAGCGGCAAGCGATCGATTTGTCGCCGAGACAACCCAGATATCGATGTTCCGCTCTTGATTCGTACGAGAAACCTCAAAGACATTGTTCTCCAGGAACCGCACAAGTTTGGCCTGGAGCGACGCAGACAGCGCGCTGATTTCATCAAGAAACAAAACGCCGCCATTGGCTTCTTGTAGCAGAGTGCGCCTGGTCTCCGTTGAATTCCGTATTGCCCCATTTTGACATTTGAAGAGGAGTTGCTCGATCTCATCGCAAGAGAGAGCGGCGCAGTCGACCCTTAGGAATTTTTTGTCTCTCCGCGGACCGTCGGAATGCAATGCGCGCGCAATCAACTCCTTACCCGTGCCGGTTTCGCCGCTGATTAGGACCGGGGGCGGCTTGTTATCTAATTTCTTCGCCCCGGCGAGTATCTGTTTGACGGCATGCTTCAATTCATTGATGGCAGCGGATCGACCACAAATGGCGTCCAATCCTGACCTTACGAGTTGCAGCGGCGTTGCGTGAGGATTGGAATTTGTAAGTTGGTCAACGACGCCCTTGATAGTACGCAGCGGCAGCGGCTTAGTAAGGAAGTCGCACGCCCCAAATTTCATAGCGTCGACCGCCAGTTTAATGTCGCCATGACCTGTCATCATGACGACCCGTGCGTCGTCATCGACGCGGCGGATTCCATGCAGTATTTCCAACCCATTAATCTTGCCAAGCTGATAGTCGAGCATCGTGACATCAGGTCTATTTTTTCTATAGTGCGAAAGTCCTTTGTCGCCGGTATTGGCCGAGTCAACTTCATAGTTATGGCGAGCCAGGTAGGCGCAAATAGATCGCGCGAAAGCAAGATCATCCTCAATGACAAGAACGCGTTTCGTCAATGTGCGACCTCCGCCGGCAACGTCAGGATCGCGGTTGCGCCCTTTCCGGACTTGTCTATAAACTCCAGCGATCCACCCATTCTTTCGATTCCTCTTCGCGCCAGGGCCAATCCAATGCCCAGGCCCTTCTCCTTGCCCGTGACAAAGGGTTCAAATATTCGGGAACGAATTTCATCAGGAATGCCAGGACCTGTGTCCGCAATGACGATTCGGGCCATGTTGTGCTCGTCGAGATAGCGATGGATGGCCAACTCCCCGCCATTGGGCATAGCTTCCAGACTGTTGGAGATCACCGAATCGATAATCAACCGAAGCTCTGGAACATCGACATTTACAACAGGGGCAGGATTTCCATGTTCGAAATGCAACCGAATATCGTGGGCGCTGAATTGCGCGACGAAATCCTTCAAGCACTCGCGAATGACCGTATCCAGGTTAGTCGGGCCGTTTTCTCGATTTGCTCCTTCTTGCGCGCTTATCAAGAATTCCCTGATCCAGCTTTCGAGCCGATCTGACTGACAAATTATGTCACTTAGCGGCCGCCGCACCGATCGCGGAACGTCGTTCAACAAAGCAACCTCCGCACAGGATCTTATTGCAGCTAACGGATTGCGCAGGCCATGGGCGATCGCCGACGCCATTTGCCCGATAACCGCCAAGCGTTCGGACACGAGCAAAAGTCTTTCCTGACGCCCAAGCTCAACGATTGCCAAGCCAAAAATAAACAGTAAGGTTACGAAAATCGTCACCCCGGCGGCGGTCGCCCCCGCCCAGATCATATTATTGCTCTTCTGTATTGTTTGCAGGAGTTGTGTGGGTCTGCGATAGACCTTGACCACACCAACCACGTCCTTCTTATCGTCGGACCAGATCGGCAAATAGTTTTCAATGTACAGGACTAGATTGTCAGGCAAAAAGGTTTCGTCCGGAACTTCGGTGCTGTCCAGAATCTCGAACTCTGCGCCAAGAACTCCGCTGAATGCCAACTCCAGCTCTTTATCGCCATACATTTTGCGCCCGATAAGCCGAGCGTCGCTTGACCATTGAATGCTACGATCCTGGCTGTAGACATTCGCGCCCAGGACATCCGGCATTTCGGCGATATGCTCGAAAAACCGCCCCATGAGCGTCGACGACGGATCAGAGTCTTGGCGATCGAAGCTCGATGTCGCGTATTGGGCGCGGATGATGGAGTTAAGGTAGTCCGCCTCAACTCGGGCGTCTCTGTCGAGCATGCTTTGGGTGATAAAGGATGAGAGAAGGCTTGCGCAGATAAAGCTTATTACGCCGATCGCCATAAAACAAAATAATGAGATCCAAACGGCAAGTCCGAGGCGTCCGCCCGCTCCTAACGGAAGCTGTAACTTGGGAGAATTCTTACAAATAATACGTGATAACTCAATCACGGTACGCGTGCTCCCCTACCTTCGATCAGTTAAACCCAGACTTTCAAAAATTGCAATCGGTTGGGGATATTGCCCATTATTTTGAACTTGGACGTGTTGCTGAAGTACTTCGCCAGGTGATTTGGGGGATATCACCCA
>CAYWBS010000214.1:0-5723 GCA_964456215.1 uncultured Hyphomicrobiaceae bacterium | reverse complement strand
TGCGTTCGTCGTCGGTGATCAGCCGGGCCAAGGGCTCGGGCCGCGGCGGCGCGGCCGTCCTGCGGGCGCGGCGGCGGCCGGCCCGGCGTTCCCTGCCATGGAGCTCGAAGCGCGCCTGATGCCCGCCGATCAGTTCGCCATAGACCTCGGCCAGGATCTCGGCGTCGAGCAGGGCGCCGTGCCTGGTCCGCGCCGCGAGGTCGATCCCGTAACGGTTGCATAGCGCGTCAAGACTGTTCTGGGCGCCAGGATGCTTGCGCCGGGCAAGGGTCAGCGTATCGACGATCTTGCGATTGTCGTGAACGGCGGGCTGGCCGATGCGCTCAAGCTCGGCATTCAGAAAGCCGAGATCGAAACCGGCATTGTGAATGACCAGCGGATCGTCATCGATAAAGGCGAGAAACGCTTCCGCGCAGTCGGCAAAGAGCGGCTTTTCGGCGAGGAATTCCGTCGACAGGCCATGCACCTCGAAGGCGGCGCGCGGCATCTCCCTTTGCGGATTGAAACATTGATGCCAGATCTGGCCGGAGGGAATATGGTTGATCAGTTCGACGCAGCCGATTTCGACCAGCCGGTCGCCCGATGCCGGATCGAGCCCGGTCGTTTCCGTATCGAGTACGATTTCCCGTGTCATGTTCCCGCCAGCGCCCGGCCGGTTTCAATTGCCGGAAAGACCCTCATTGCCCCTCGGAGTGTTTTCGCTTTTCGTTACATCGCTCGAACACTCTAATCCTTTGATTTTTTGCGTTTCCGGACGGAAAGCCGGCGCCCTCGGCTTTTTTTTCCGGAAACTCTCCGGGGCGAATCCTGCCAGGCGGCGATGGCCTCGCCCGTCCGCCCCTTGAGTGATTCGATCAGTCTATCAATCTGCTCGTGGGTGTCCGCTATCGTGCCGCTGGTATCCACAACATAGTCCGCCCGGGCGCGCTTTTCGCTGTCCGGCATCTGCTGGGCGAGAAGCGCATTGAATTTTTTCCGGCTCATTTGCGGCCGCGCCAGAACCCGCTGGCGCTACACGTCCGGCGCGGCGCTGACGACGACGGTGATATCCACCCGTTCATCGCCGCCGGTCTCGAAGAGCAGCGGAATTTCAAGAACCGCGATGTCGTGCCCGTCTTTCAGGGCCCGCAGCAGGAACGCCTTTTCCCGGGCGCGAACGAGTGGATGGATAATCGCCTCCAGGCGCTTCAGCGCATCCGGTTTGCCGACGACGGCTCTGGCGAGGCGCCGGCGATCGACGGCGCCGCCGGCGACGGTTCCGGGAAACGCCTCGCCGATGGCCGCCGAAGCCGGCCCCGCATAGAGACGGTGAACCTCGGCGTCGGCGTCGAAGACCGGTATATCGTGGCACCGGAACCGCTCGGCGGCGGTAGATTTTCCCATGCCGAGCGACCCCGTGAGAGCGATGATCAGCATAGTTCCGCCGCCAGGTCGGCGATGACGATCCGCCGCAGTTCGTCGGTGACCCTGGGGCGCACGCCGAACCATTTCTCGAACGCCGGAACGGCCTGATGGAGGAGCATGCCGAGCCCGTCGACGGTTTTCAGGCCGCGCGCCCGCGCCTGGCGGAGAAGCGCCGTCGCCAGCGGCACATAGACAATATCCATGATCACCGCGGTGGCGGGAAGCATGCCGAGATCGATCTCCAGCTCCGGCGCCCCCGTCATGCCGAGGGCCGTCGTGTTGACCAATAACATACAGTCCCCGATCCTCGCCGAGCGCTCCCGCCAATCGAAAACCCGGATGTTCGAGCCGAAGTCTTCGGCCAGGCGCTCGGCCCGGCTTCGCGTCCGGTTGAAGAGCCAGATTTCCGCAACCCCGCTTTCCTCAAGGCCATAAACAATGGCGCGCGCCGCGCCGCCGGCGCCAAGCACGGCGACGGGGCCATCATGGCTTTTCCATTCCGGCGCCGTATCCTCCAGGTGGCTCGTAAACCCGGTGCAGTCGGTGTTCGTGGCCAACAGTCTGCCATCGTCCAGCCAGACCGTGTTCGCCGCGCCAATGGCCGCCGCCACGGCGTCCGCCTCATCGGCGAGACGCAAGGCCGCCTCCTTGTGCGGAATGGTGAGATTGGCGCCCACATAGCCCCGTTCGCCAAGGGAGGCCAGGAAGCCGGGGAAATCCTCCGGCCTGACCGCCTCGATCCCATAGGCGCCATCGATATCATAAACCGACAGCCAATGGTTGTGAATGAGCGGCGAGCGCGAATGGCTGATCGGCCACCCGGCGACGCAGGCGCGTTTAAATCTATTCATGCGTCAACGATGTTCCGCTCCCGCAACAGGCCGAGCAAAGGAAGAAGCGGCAGTCCGAGGATCGTGAAATAGTCGCCCTTGATACGCGCGAACAGGTGAATGCCGAGCGCCTCGATCTGGTAGGCGCCGACCGATTGGCAGACCCGGCCGCCGGCCGCCGCCAGATAGCGGCCGATGAATTGCGGAGAAAGAGGGCGCATGGTGAGTTCGGCGGTGTCCGCCGCGTGCCAGACCGTCCGGCCCTGTTCGGCGACGGCGACCGCCGTATGCAGAACGTGGCTTTTTCCGGACAGCCTGAGGAGGGTGCGCCGCGCCGCGTCGGTATCTTCCGGTTTTGAAAAGATTTCGCCGCTTTCGGAGAGCACCTGGTCGGCGCCGATCACCAGGGCATCGGGGTATGCGGCGCTCACCGTTTCGGCCTTGGTTCGCGCCAGGATTTCGGCAAGATCATCGGGCCCGGGGGCGGCGCCGTCGCCGGCAAGCGCTTCCTTTACCGCGGCCTCGTCGATCGCCGCCGGCCTGGTGTCGAAGACGAGACCGGCGTCTTTGAGGATTTTCGCCCGTCCATGGCTCGCCGACGCCAGGATAAGTCGCCGCGCGCCCTGCAAGCCAAGGGTCCCGGTCATTGCGTCAAAGGTCTCTCGCGGCGGTCATGATAAAGCTTGATGATCGCCGCCGCCGTCTCCTCGATCGACCTGCGCGTCACGTCGATCAACGGCCATCGATGCCGGGCGCAGAGCCGCTTGGTGAAGGCGATCTCCGAGGAGATGACGTTGATATCGACATAGTCCTTGAGATCGCCGTCGGCCAAGCTCATGACCCGGTTGCGGCGGATCTGCGCGATACGCTCGGGGCTGGCGACCAGTCCGACGACAAAAGCGCCGTTGCCCCCGGACAGGATTTGATCCGGCACGCCGATTTCCGGAACGATCGGAACGTTGGCCGTCTTGTAGCCGCGATTGGCGAGGTAGATGCTGGTCGGCGTCTTCGATGTGCGGCTGACGCCGACAAGGACGATATCGGCCTGTTCGAGGTCCTCCGGCAGAACGCCATCATCGTGGATCATCGAGAAATTGAGCGCATCGATCCGCTTGAAATAGTCGGAGTCGAGCGCATGCTGCGCGCCGACCGTCGGTTTCGACGTCATGCCGAGATAGGACTGGAAGATTTCCAGCACCGGATCAAGAACCGCGACGCAGGGAACCTTGAGATCCTTGCATTTCGCCTCCAGCACCGCGCCGAGCTTGCGGCTCACCAGCGTGTAGAGAACGATGCCCGGCGATTTGTCAACTTCGCGCAGGGCGTGTTCCAGTTGGCGCGACGTGCGCACCAGCGGATGAACATGCTCGATGGCGCGTATTTGCGAATATTGGACGGTCGCCGCCTTGGCGATCGTGGTCAGCGTTTCACCCGTGGAATCGGAAATGAGATGAAGGTGAAAATATCGCGGAGCGGCATTGATCATAAAGTGCATATCCGGTCGATCAGTGTGGGTTACTTTCATGCTCGGACATCCGTTACTGGAATTCATACACAACGCATCGGATCACTTCCCACAATAATCGTGCTGTGGATCGATTTTCCCTTAACTCTTCCTGTTCCGCCGCGATACCGCTTTTTCCATCCCTTTCCAACAAAGTTCCCCATGAAGGCCAGACTTCGAAGCCTGGAGACGCTTCGCAGGATATTGATATAATTAGCTTTTGCCGCATCTAGTGGGCGCTGTTCGATCATCTGGCCGATATAGTGCGCCGTTGTTCAACCGGGAGAATCTGTGAACCGGCTGGTATTACCGAATAATCTTCGATATCCATAGTTAAGTAATAATAACAGCAAATTTAAGAATCTTAATTGATTGATTTTATGAAAACCGCGCCGCAGTCCGTCTCAAGATCGCCGAAGAGGGTGGCAAAGCCGCTGCTCGGTGCCTTGCGCGGCGCGGTTTCCGCGCAGCCGCCGATCTGGCTGATGCGCCAGGCCGGACGCTATCTGCCGGAATATCGCGAAGTCCGCGCCAGGGCGGGGTCGTTTCTCGATTTGTGCTACACGCCGGCCCTGGCGAGCGAAGTCACGCTGCAGCCGGTGCGGCGCTTCGGTCTGGATGCGGCGATCCTGTTTTCCGATATCCTGGTCGTCCCCGATGCCCTCGGCCAAAACGTGCGTTTTGTCGAAGGCGAGGGACCGCGGCTTGATCCCATTCGCGAATCGGGTGATCTTGCCGCTCTTCGACCGGACGGGAGGGAAGGCAAATTTGACAAAGTCTGGCAAACCGTGGGCGAGGTCGCCAAGGCGCTGCCGGAGCCTGTGGCGCTCATTGGATTTTGCGGCGCGCCGTGGACGGTGGCCACCTACATGGTTGGCGGGCGGGGCTCTCCGGACCAGGCCGAAACCCGGCTACTCGCCTATCGCGATCCCGATTTCCTGCAGGCGCTGATCGATCTTCTCACCGAGGTTTCGGTGGATTATCTCTCGGGCCAGATCGCCGCCGGCGCCGAGGTGATCCAGATATTCGACAGCTGGGCCGGGAATTTGGCCGACGATGAGTTTCAGCGCTGGGTCGTGGCGCCGACCAGCCGGCTGGTGGCCGGCGTCAAGGCGCGCTATCCGGAGGTCCCCGTCATCGGCTTTCCGCGCGGCGCCGGGCCGCGTTACGAAGCCTATATTCGCGAAACGCGCGTCGATGCCGTCAGCTGCGATACCTCGCTTTGCCTGGACTACATTGCCGGAACATTACAGTGCAAAGTGGCGGTGCAAGGCAATCTGGATCCGCTGCTGCTGATGGTTGGCGGCGACAGGCTTGACCGGCGGGTGGATGGGATTCTGGAAGCCCTTGCCGGCGGTCCGTTTATCTTCAATCTCGGCCACGGCATCCTGCCGCGAACGCCGACGGACCATGTGACGCGGCTGATCCGGCGCGTGCGCGGCGGCGGCAAGTAGCGGCAACTTTATGAGCGGAACGGAGCGTGCGCTATGGAATTATGGGTGAAGGCAATCCATATTATGGCGGTGATCGCGTGGATGGCGGGGCTTTTCTATCTGCCGCGGCTTTACGTTTACCACGCCGGGGCGGCCGTCGGTTCGGAACTCTCCGAGACCTTCAAGATCATGGAGCGCCGGCTCTTGAAGGTGATCATGAATCCGGCCATGCTGGCGGCCTGGGTCTTCGGCCTGTGGGTCGGTTATTTGCAGAGCCAGTTTTCCGATGGCTGGTTTCACGCCAAGCTTTTCCTTGTCCTGCTCATGAGCGGGCTGCACGGCGCGCTCGGCAAATGGCGCAAGGATTTCGAGGCCGACAAGAACGTCAAACCGGCGAGGTTCTTCAGGGTGGTTAATGAAGTGCCGACGGTGCTGATGATTGGTATTGTGCTTTTGGTCATCTTAAAGCCATTTTGATTTGCTTTTATACAGCAAGTGGCTTTCGCTCATTTGCGCTATTTAATATAAGTGAGTCGTCTAATCCTTCCCGTT
>CAYWBS010000213.1:0-5737 GCA_964456215.1 uncultured Hyphomicrobiaceae bacterium | reverse complement strand
AATCCTGAGTCCTGACCACTAGACGAAGGGGGCTAGGGCCTCGGCGCCTTGATATAGAAAGGATTGTCCCTTCTGGCAAGCCTGTCGCCGGCCGATCGATACCGTCTGAGCGCGATCCTATCGCGGCTGCCTCGCGGGATCGGCGGCGTCGTCGATAATCAGCTCGATTTTCTCCTGGCCGCGCCAGTGATTGCGGTTCAGCCGCCCGGCAATATGGAGGGGCTCGCCGGAGGATTTCAACAACAGCTCACCGAGCGCCGTTTCCGCGGCGCGAAAAGCTATCGCGTCGATGCGGCCGCCATCACTCGCGGTGAGGCTGCAACGGATATGGGCATCGCCGACGACTTTGGCAAATGCAACGCGGTGCGCCGGAAAGGCGAAGCGCGGCGTCGGGTTGCCGGAGCCGAAAGGGCCTGCCCTTTCGAGGAGTTCCATGAAGTCGGCCGTGAGGCTGGCGGGGGTCAGCGAGCCGTCGAGATCGAGACCCGAGGCGGCGCGGGCTATTGCAATATCATCCGCC
This sequence comes from uncultured Hyphomicrobiaceae bacterium, assembly GCA_964456215.1. Lineage (GTDB taxonomy): Bacteria > Pseudomonadota > Alphaproteobacteria > Rhizobiales > BFAS01 > MnTg02. The sequence continues at coordinate 5,217 of CAYWBS010000213.1, read as the reverse complement.
AGCCGGTTTTGCAGAAACGATATCAGCCCGTCAAACTTGGCGCGCTCCACCGTGAGTCCCGCGGCCATGGCATGGCCGCCGCCTTTGACGAGCAGACCCTCGCGGACCGCGGCCCGGACCGCCGAACCGAGATCGACGCCGCCGATCGAGCGCCCGGAGCCCGTGCCGCGCCCGTCCTCGCTCCACGAAATGACGAAGGAGGGCCGCCCGAAGCGCTCGGTCAAGCGGCTCGCCACCAGCCCCACGAGGCCTTGATGCCAGTCCTCGGAGCCGGCGAACAGGACCGGGGCGTCCTCGTCATCCTGCAAATGGTGCTCGACCTGCGCCGCCGCCTCTTCGAGCGCCGCAATTTCCATATCCTTGCGCTCCTTGTTGAGGCGGTCGAGCGTCTTCGCGATCCGTTCGATCTCCAGATCGTCCGACGAGGCGAGCAGCCTGGCGCCGAGGCTCGCCTCGCCGATCCGCCCGCCGGCATTGATGCGCGGCCCCAGCAAAAAACCCAGATGATAGGGCGTCGGCGGCGCATTCAATCCGGCCGTGTCCGCAAGCGCCCGCAGTCCCGGATTGCGGCGATGGCGCATCACCTGGAGACCCTTGGCGACATAGGCCCTGTTGAGGCCGGTCAGCGCCACCACGTCGCAGACCGTCGCCAGAGCCACGAGATCGAGCCATACCAGAAGGTCCGGCTCGCGTTGGGCGCCGCCGTAATATCCTTCCTTTCTGAGATGCCCCAGGACCGCGACGAGCACCAGGAAAACGACGCCGGCCGCGGCAAGCTGGCCCTGGCCGCTGATATCGTCCTGCCTGTTGGGATTGATGACGGCGTGCGCCGGGGGCAAGGCTTCGTCGGCCTGGTGATGATCGATGACCACCACGTCCGCGCCCTTTGCCGCAGCCGCCGCCAGCGCATCGTGGCTGGTGGTGCCGCAATCGACGGTGACGATGAGATCCGCCCCGTCCGCGACAAGGCTTTCCATGGCCTCCCGGTTGGGCCCATAGCCTTCGAAGATCCGGTCGGGAATATAGATCCGGGCGGCAAGGCCATGGGCTTCCAAAAAGCGGCACAGCAGCGCCGCCGATGACGCGCCATCGACATCATAATCGCCGAAGATCGCGATGTTTTGCCGCCCGGTGACCGCTTCGGCGATGCGCGCCGCGCCGCGCTCCATGTCCTGAAGCGTATAAGGGTCCGGCATCAGCGCCTTGAGGGAGGGATTGAGGCTTACCTCGACCTCGTCCAGGCCGACGCCGCGCGCGGCGAGAACGCGGCCGAGGATTTCGGGAAGCCCATATCTCTGGCTGATGGCCGTCGCGATGGGCGCCGCGTCGGCGCGCAGGCGCTCGCGCCAGATAATTCCGCGCGCCGACCGCCTGACGCCCAGAAACGGCATCGGCTCACCGTCATCGCCCGCATGTGCCAAGGGCAGCGCCATCTCGGCCTCTTCCCGTTTGTTTCGCCGGTCAATCTAAATAGGACGATTCGCCGATCTTGAAGAGGCGTCGCTCGGCATCCTGTGGGGGAGTTGAGCGGGCAACTGTTCTTTCTAGAGTGTTTCCAGGAAAAGTGGGCACCGGTTTTCCTGGAAACACTCCAAGGTCGCGAAACCCGTAAATCTCTTCAGAAACGAACAACGCTTTGGTGATCTGGGAGAGCGGCGCAAGGGGTGGTTTTCCCGGCTCTGAACGGCCGACGGCAACAACCCGGCAGAGGGAGATCCGAACAGAAGCAGTGGCGTCGCCGCGGATCGCCCCTACTTGAACTTGTCCGTGTTGCGATGTTCGGTTTTCACCCAGCGGACAGTCCTTGTGGTGGCGCGCATGACGACCGTTTCCGTGACGATCTGATCTTTCTTGAACTTGACCCCGTCGAGCATGGAGCCGTCGGTGACGCCCGTGGCCGAGAAGATCACCTCGCCGCTCGCCAAATCCTCAAGCTCGTATTTCCGGTTGATATCCTGGATGCCCATCGCCTCGGCGCGCTGGCGGTCATTGTCGCTTGTGGGATGGAGCCGGCATTGCATCTGTCCGCCGATGCACCGCAATGCGGCCGCGGCGAGAACGCCTTCCGGCGCACCGCCAATGCCCATATAGATGTCGATCCCGGTCTCATCCGGCTCGGTCGTATGGATGACGCCGGCAATATCGCCATCGCCGATCAGCCGGATTGCCGCACCGGTTCGCCGGGCCCCTTCGATCAGTTTGCCGTGGCGGGGACGGTCGAGGATACAGGCCGTGATTTCTTCGACGGGCACATCCTTGGCCTTGGCGAGGGCGAGGATATTTTCCTCGGGCGAAGCGTCCAAATCGACGACTCCCTTGGCGTAACCCGGCCCGATAGCGATCTTGTCCATATAGATGTCAGGCGAATTCAGCAGGCTGCCCTCCTGCGCGAAAGCGACAACGGCCAGGGCGTTGGGAAGGTCCTTGGCGCAGATCGTCGTGCCTTCCAGGGGATCGACCGCTATATCGACCCGGATGCCGTCGCCGGTCCCCACTTCTTCGCCGATGAAAAGCATCGGCGCCTCGTCGCGCTCGCCTTCGCCAATGACGATTTTTCCCTTAACGGATAAGCGGTTCAGCTCCCGGCGCATGGCATCGACGGCGGCCTGGTCCGCGGCCATTTCGTCGCCCCGACCCCTCTGGCGCGCCGCCGCGATTGCCGCAGCCTCGGTTACTCGCGCAATCTCCAGGGTGAGAACGCGATGGAGAACCGCGCTTCCGTTGTCTTTGGGCATCGCCTCATCTCCCGTAAACCTTGTTTTTTGGAGTACTTGACACTACTCAGAGTTCCTCGATCCGTATCATTTGCGGCTTGGAGGTTACTTGTCCATCGGATTCGATTGCCGCCAGGGCCTTTCTGATCGAGGCCTCCGTCGTCTCATGGGTGATCATGACGACGGGAAGCGCTTCACCCGGAATTCTCGATGCATCCATGCCAAGCAGCGCCGACCGCGGCCGCCTTTGCACGATGCTTTCAAGAGAGATTTCCTGATCCGCCATGCGCCGCGCGATCGCCGCGAAGGCGCCGGGCCGGTCGAGCACCGAAAGACGGATATAATAGCCCCCTTCATGGGAGCGCATCAGTGCGCGCCGGTAGGATTTGAGCTGCGCCGCCGGCACGATCAGCGGCGGCAAAATTGTCCCACGGGCAATATCGATAATGTCGCTGGTCACCGCTGCGGCCGTCGGCGCGGCGCCGGCCCCCGGCCCGATCAGCATGACATCGCCGGCGGAATCGGTCTCGACCGCGACGCAATTCATGACACCGTCGACCTCGGCGATCGCGGAATGCCGCGGTACCATCGTCGGATGCACGCGCTGCTCGATGCCGCTGTCGGTTTTCAGGGCCACCCCCAAAAGCTTGATGCGGTAACCGAGATCCCCCGCCGCCTCGATATCCTCCGGCGTAATCGTCGCGATCCCCTCCCGGTAGATGGCGTCGAACGATATTTCCGTGCCGAATGCGAGGCTGGTCAGGATGGCGAGCTTATGGGCGGTGTCGTGCCCCTCGACATCGAATGTCGGATCGGCCTCCGCATAGCCCGCGTCCTGCGCCTCCTTCAGCACCTCGTCATAGCTCCTGCCTTCCCGCTCCATATTCGTCAGAATGTAGTTGCAGGTGCCGTTCAGGATGCCGAAAACGCGATGCACCTCGCTGCCGAGAAGGCTCTCGCGCAGGGATTTGACGATCGGGATGCCGCCGGCCACGGCAGCCTCGAAATTGAGCGCCACTCCGCTCCGCTCCGCCCGCGCGGCAAGCTCGGTTCCGTGGCGCGCCAGCATCGCCTTATTCGCCGTGACCACGTGTTTCCCGGCGTCGAGCGCGCATTCGACCGCATCCTTCGCCACCCCTTGCTCGCCGCCGATAAGCTCGACGAAAACATCGATATGCCCGCTCCCGCCAAGCTCGCGCGGGTCGTCAAACCATTCGAACCGCGAAATATCAATGCCGCGATCCTTTTCGCGATCGCGCGCCGAGACGGCCACGATTTGGATGGCCCGGCCGAGACGGCTGGCGAGTTCGTTGGACCGGCGGTCAAGAAGGTTCACAAGACCGGTGCCGACCGTTCCGAGACCGGCGATGCCGAGGCGCAATGGAGCGTTCATTTTCCTGTGGATGAGGTTGGTGCCTGAGCCAAACTCTGTTGCTTTGCCATTGGCACGACGTTGTGCATCGTATCGGCGGCGCCTGCCAGGAATCTTCGGATGTTTCGCGCCGCCTGGCGGATCCGGTGTTCATTCTCGACCAGGGCGATGCGCACATAGCCTTCGCCATATTCACCGAAACCGATGCCCGGCGCCACGGCGACATCCGCCTTCTCCAGCAGTATTTTCGAAAAAGCCAATGAGCCGAGACTTTGGAACATTTCGGGGATCGGCGCCCACGCAAACATCGTCGCCGGCGGCGCCGGAATCGGCCAGCCCGCCCGCGCCAGCGCTTTCACGAGGCAGTCCCGCCGGGATTTGTAGGTCTGGCGAATTTCCTCGACACAGTCCTGCGAGCCGTTCAGCGCCGCCGCGGCGGCAACCTGGATCGGCGTGAAGGCGCCGTAATCGAGATAAGACTTCACCCGCGCCAGGGCGCCGATCAGCCGTTCATTGCCGACCGCGAAGCCCATACGCCAGCCGGGCATCGCATAGGTCTTGCTGAGCGAGGAGAATTCCACCGCGATATTCATGGCCTCCGGAATCTGGAGGATCGAAGGCGGCGGATTGTCCTCGAAATAAATCTCGGCGTAGGCGATGTCGGATAGGACAATGAGGTCATGCCGCCGCGCATAGGCGACTATCTCGCGATAGAAACCGAGATCGGCCGTCTGTGCCGTCGGGTTGGACGGAAAATTCAACACCAGCGCAATCGGCTTTGGAATGCTGTGGCGCATCGCGCGGTCAAGGCGCCTCATAAAGTCGCCGGCATCCAGGCCATGGCCGGAATTGACCGGCAGGTGCCGAATCACCCCTCCGGACATGATGAAACCGAATTGATGGATCGGGTAGGTCGGATCGGGAACCAGAACGACGTCACCGGGCGCCGTAATGGCCTGAGCCATATTGGCGAAACCCTCCTTGGAGCCGAGGGTTGCGACAATTTGCCTTTCCGGGTCCAGCTTTACGCCGAACCGCCAGTCGTAATATTTCGCCTGAGCCCGCCTCAGGCCCTGAATTCCTTTCGAGGCGGAATAGCGGTTTGTCCGTGGCTTCGCGACGGTCTCGATG
>CAYWBS010000212.1:0-5744 GCA_964456215.1 uncultured Hyphomicrobiaceae bacterium | reverse complement strand
AGAAAGTAGAAAGGATACTTCTTCAGCGAGTGTTTTTAAAAAAGTATTTAAAATAAACCGAGGATTTATGTGATCTTCACCTGAGCCAAGGAAAAGGTTAGTGAGACAGATATTCAAGCTAGTGTGGGGATATTAGTTCGCGGGAAGTTTTGTGCGAAGAGCTTAGCTATAAAATTGAAAGTGGAGCATCATGTCGAGGAACAATTCTGAACAGGAACGCAGCAACGTTGAGCATGTTGAGCATAATGATCTGGGGCGGCGCGAGTTTCTGAGTAAGATGGGTAAGTACGCGGCGTATACGGCACCTGTCTTGATGGGGATCCTGGTGAGCTCAAAGGCAGAAGCTAGCAAGGGGTCGGGATATACCCATACTACAAGACGCCATTGGTTTTGGCGGTGGTGTGGGTGGCGCTAGAAGCCATTAGGTGTAGAAGTTACGATCTGATCTGACGGACGGGTATTTTGTCGGTTCCGTTTTGATTGTCCGGTATCACTTGGCAGAGATCGACTTCTGTCTCGCTAATAATCAAAGTGATTGAATGTCTGGCTAGGCGTTTTGCCATAGCACCAACTCCGGGACTATCCGGGATTCTGTGCTCGGAGCCTGTTTGCCTCATGCGCAGACGAAGCTTTCTTCGAACAGGACGGCGAATTGCGTCTTCGCCTCGGTCCATTCGCGGGGCGGTCGTTTCCACTCTCCCGCGACATGATCCAGAACAAGGTATAGCAGTTTCATTGCGGCCTCGTCGCTGGGAAAGTGCCCGCGTGTTCGCACGGCGCGCCTGATCTTCGAGTTCAGCGCCTCTATGGCGTTCGTGGTGTAGACGATGCGTCGCACCGCCTCGGGGAATGCGAAGAACGGAATGACATGTTCCCAGTTCCGCCGCCAGCTCTGGGCGATAGCGGGGTATTTCCCGCCCCATTCACTTGCCTCAACGGCGCTGAGAGCCTGCTCGCTGGCTTTGGCATTCTCCGCTCTGTAGATGGCCCTGAGCGCTGGCACGATCGCCTTGCGATCCTTCCAGGAGCAGAAGCTCAGGGAATTGCGGATCAGGTGAACAATGCAGAGCCTGCCCCGGACTTGATCCGGGGTCTGCACGGTGGTCTCGGGGAACACGGCAGTGATGGCATCGGGAAAGCCCTTCGGACCATCCACGACGGCGATAAGGATGTCGGCCACGCCCCGGTTTTTCAGTTCATTCATCACGCGGAGCCAAAACTTTGCGCCCTCGGTCTGTTCAATCCAGATGCCCAGAATTTCCTTGGTGCCGTCCGGCTGGATGCCGAGGGCGATGTGGACAGCCTTGTTGCGGACGAACCCTTCATGCGGATCTTGACGCGGATCGCGTCGAAAAAGACCAGCGGGTAGCAGGCGTCCAGCGGGCGGTTCTGCCATTCCGTCACCGCTTCCATCACCGTATTGGTGATCCGAGAGATCAGATCGGGCGACACGTCGATGCCGTAAAGTTCATCGAGATGGCCGCGAATCTCCCGAACCGTCAGGCCTCGCGCGTACATCGAGATGATCTTATCGTCGAAGCCTGGAAATCGGCGCTGATACTTCGCGATCAGCTTCGGATCGAATGTGCCCGAGCGGTCGCGCGGAATATCGAGCGCCACCTTCGACGTTTCCGTCAGAACCGTCTTCAGCGAACTGCCATTGCGCCGGTTCGCCTTACCCTGCGCAACCTCACACCGGCCGACGTCTACGTCGGACGCGGACAAACCATCTTGTTGAAAAGAGAAAGGATCAAACGACAGACCATCGACACCCGGCGGTTTCACCACCGCAAATCCGCCGCATAAAATGATCAACCAGATGAGCCAGATACTCCTTTAGCTCAGCCCGACATTTGTTCGGAAACATCTGGCAACGGATACTTGCACACAGGGGACGGCAGCCGCGAGCCCATATTGGCCCATCTTGCGCCGTGCCTGATTAGGCGAAGAAATCGTCGAACGAGAACTCGTACACCATGCCATCGTTTTCATTCGCATTAGAGTTGTTATCCACCCCACGAGCCGCGACGTACAGACTCGTCGCATTCGGATCCACGCTGCTCGGCCCAAACGCTAAACCCGCGGCATTCCCTATGTTCGCCGCAGAAATATCGAGCATACCCACCAGCGTCCCCGTGGTCGTCACCTGCGCAATCGCGTCGTTTGAAGCTATGATATACAAGAGATCAAAGAGCGGGTCATAGGCGATGCCCTCCGGATCCACGATTCCCAGCCCAGACGTAGAAAAACTCGTGACAACGTCATCGCCGCCCAGGGACGCTACGCCATCAAAAACGCCGTTGAGACCCGGGGCAATCGTAAAAACTGCTCCGCCTGCGCCATCTATGACATGCAAGAACCCGCGCGTGGTGTCGTATGTGACCCCTTCCGGATCGCTACTCCCGAATGCGCTGGTGCCAAACGAGCTAACAATGTCATCGGCAGTGTTGTAAAGCTCATCCGCTCCGGGATTGAGCTCATAGACGCTCCTGGTGCCGGTGTCGTCAGAGAAAAAGAGGTGCTGGTTATCAGGATTATAGGCAGCCCCAGTCGGTTCATCTGAAAAGCTGAACGTGGTCAGCGTATCCTGCAAGTTGCCGTTCAGATCAGACTGAAATAGATTATCACCGGTAAAAAGTGCAGAGATTTCATTGACTTCCGAGTCGGAAACCAACAGGCTACCGAGATGATCAACGTAAATAACCCCAGCAGAGTCCGGGCTGGGCGGCAACCACTGCCAGGCATTGATGGTGTTCACCAGGGTCACTGACGATGGCGGCTGCGCCGGGATGACGTTTACCGAGACCGTGGCCGTGGAACTATCACCAGGAACGGAGCTATCGGTGATCGTATAATCAAAGGTATCGAGTCCGGTGAACCCGGCACCCGCCGTATAGGTCAACGTGCCGTCGCTATTGTCGGTCACCGTCCCACCTTGCGCGCTGACGGCGTCAAAGCTGGTTATGAAGGCGGGCCCGTCGCCAGGATTGTCGTTGGCCAGCACGTCGATTACGATCGGGATACCGGATTGCGCTGACGCGCTGTCGGCATTGGCGACCGGAACTTCGGGCACATCATCGACGGTAATAGCGAAATCGTGGGTGCCGGTGCTTCCGTCTGACGAGGTTGCCCTCACGGTGAGGGTGATCATCGGCTCACTCTCGTAATCGATTATCCCCGTGGCCGAGCGCGTAACGACGCCCGTGTCGGGATCGATGTCAAAGCGCGGATCATCGATACTATAGGTCACCGTGTCGCCATCAGGATCCGTGGCCGAAGCAGTAATGCCAACCAGCGTGCCTGCGCCGGCATTCTCGGCGATTTGATCGGCGGCGAGATCAGAGTCGGGGGGATCATCGAAGACAACAGGCGGACCGGGCGGCAGATACTCGATATGAAGCAGCGGCGCCGCCGCCGCGACACCGTCAAAAGCTTCCGCGGTGCGCTCGCCGCTCCCGGTGATGATCAAGCCGATCGAGTTGTTGGGGCTCCAACCCGGCCGGCTCACGATTTCCTGGATGATGGCGGCGATGTCCGTCGTCTGCTGAGCCGGTCCGGCGTCGCCCGCTGCTGCCCAAGCGGGCGGCGACCACATGACGGACGCACCTGTTGTTGGTCTTGTCGTGACGTTACCCGAGACATCGACAAACGGTGCGGCATTGTCAGTGTCCTCGCCGAAGATCTCAAGCGATACCGCTCCGGAGGTCGCTTCATCGACCTGGAACTGCACATAGGCGTTGACGATAATCGCGCCTCGCGGGATGTTCAGTTCGTTGAAGCGAAGGCCGATCGTCTGGCCGACCCTCGATGGATTGTCGTCGACCAGCTCGAGATCGCTGCTCGTGAAATTCATGGAACCTGAAGCGCGCTCCTCAACGTCGTCCGTGCTCGCCGAGATTCTGGACTCTACGATCGTTGGGTCCTGTTGACCTTCCAGCACATCGACGGTGTAGGCCTGAGTGTCGCTGGTTCCGTCTGTCGAGTCGGCCGTTACATTGAAGGTGATCTGCGGCGCGTTCACGAAATCGAGCGCCCCCGTGCCCGAGCGGGTAACGACGCCGTTGGCATCGATGTCAAAGCGGCTGTCATCGACTGTATAATTGATCGTATCGCCTTGATCGGGGTCCGTGGCCGCGGCGGTAATGCCGACCGGCGTGCCCGCGAGGGCATTGTCGACGATCAGATTGTTGGCGGGATCGGCATCAGCGTTGAGGTCAAAGGCCACCGGTTCATTGACGTCGATGACGGTAAAGGTTTGGTTGGCAAAAGCATCCGGCGCGCCGCCGACGGATGCATCGTTCACCTCGACGGTAACGTCGAAAGATGGATCGCTTTCGAAGTCGAGAGCCGTGCCGGCTTTGAGAAATAATTCATTGCCGAGCGCCCCGCCAATCTCGAACAGCGCGGCGTCGATGCCGGTCAGGCTGAGGACGTTGTTCCCCAAGGCGTCATCGGTCACCGAAATATCGGCGACCTTGAGCGGGGTCGTTGTGTCCGTGTTCTCCGCTATGCTGGCGAGCAGACCGGTCAGCGTGACGGCCGTCGGCGCCTCATTGACATCCGTCACATTGAAGGTTTGGCTGACACTGGCATCCGGCGTGCTGCCAACCGTGGTGTCATCCACCTCAACTGTCACGTCGAATGAGGGAGCGGTCTCGAAGTCGAGAGCCGTGCCGGCCGCCAGGAACAATTCGTCACCGAGCGCGCCGCCGATCTCGAATAGCGCCGCGTCGGCACCCGTGAGGCTCAAAGTGTTGGTGCCAAGACCGTCATCGGTCACGACAATGTCGGCGACCTTGAACGGAACAGTCGTGTCGGTGTCCTCCGGGATACTGGCGACAATATTCGCCAAGGATATGCCCGTCGGCGCTTCATTGACGGGCGTGACGTTGAAGATCTGGTTGACGGAAGCGTCCGGGGTAATGCCCACGGAGACATCATCCACCTCAACGTTAACGTCAAATGACGGATTGTTTTGGGAGTCGAGGACCGTGCCGGCTTTGAGAAATAATTCATTGCCGAGCGCTCCACCGATCTCGAACGAATCCGCGTCGGTGCCCGTCAGGCTGAGGACATTGGTCCCCAAGGCGTCATCGGTCACCACAATAGTGGCGACCTTGACGGACGCGGACGTGTCCGTGTTCTCCTCGATGTTGGCGAGCACATCGGTCAGTGTCACGGCGGTCGGGGCTTCATTGACATTCGTCACAGTGAAGGTTTGGCTGGCAGAGGCATCGGGCGAACCGCCGACGGATGCGTCGTTCACCTCGACGGTGACGTCTAATGACGGATTGGTCTCGAAGTCGAGAACCGCGCCGGCCGAAAGATGGAGTTCCGTGCCGACGATCTCGAAGAGCGGGGCATCGGCGCCCGAAAGGCTCAAGATATTGGTGCCAAGACCGTCATCGGTCACTACGATGTCCGCGACCTTCAGACCGGAGCTTAAGTCCGTGTCCTCCGGGATATTGTCGGAAATGTTCTCCAGGGATATGCCTGTCGGGGGTTGGTTGACGGGACCCGTCGGAACAAAATCAGTGTCGACAAACTGCTCTTCCTGAACGCCGAGCAGCGTGAGCTGATTGCCTCCGCCGAGGTCCAACAGGACATCCGTGTTATTGTTTATGTTGACGGCAGCTTGCTGGAATTGCGCGGCTGTGCCAATGCCAACAGCCGTAAGATCGAGGATGTTGGGCGTGCCCGCGCCGGGTGTGAAGTCGGGGATCGTGTCCTGGCCATCGCCCTGA
>CAYWBS010000211.1:0-5745 GCA_964456215.1 uncultured Hyphomicrobiaceae bacterium | reverse complement strand
TAGAAAGCTGAGGCTGGTCTGATCCATATTGCCAGCACACGGATGGCTTGCCGCCGCGTTCGGAAGGTCATGAAGACTCCGGAAATGGCGGCCACCGGGTGGCGCGCCGGAAACCCGGATAATCAGCCTGATTGAGCAGTTCAACGAAATGCGAAAATGCGCGCTGGCCGGCGCCCCGTTCCTGCGGCCTGTGACGCAATGTCCGGTATTCTTTGTGGCCCGGTACTATTCGATTCGGACAAATCATCGCGCCCTAATCCGGATTCCGGGCCCGTTTTCCTTCGCCCGCCTCCACCTGACTGGCAAGCGCGGCTTCGATGAAACCGTCAATATCGCCGTCCAGGACCGCCGTGGGGTTTGTGTTTTCGACTCCGGTTCTAAGGTCTTTGACAAGCTGATAGGGTTGCAGGACGTATGATCGGATCTGGTGTCCCCACCCGATATCCGATTTCTGCGCCTCCTGCGCCTGTGCCTCTTCCTCCCGCTTTTTTAATTCGAGTTCATAGAGACGGGCACGCAGCATCTGCCAGGCGGTCGCCCGGTTCTTGTGTTGCGATCGCTCGTTCTGGCATTGCACAACGATTCCGGTCGGCTCATGGGTAATCCGGACGGCGCTGTCCGTTGTGTTTACGTGCTGGCCGCCGGCGCCGCTTGCCCGGTAGGTATCGATTCGGCAATCGCTTTCCGCCACATCGATCTCGATCGTGTCGTCAATGACGGGATAGACCCAAACCGAAGCGAAACTCGTATGCCGCCGCGCATTTGAGTCAAATGGCGAAATGCGGACCAGCCGGTGCACGCCCGATTCCGTCCTCGCCCAACCGTAAGCGTTTTCCCCCCTGATCAGGAGGGTTGCCGACTTGATGCCAGCCTCCTCTCCGGGGCTGGTGCCAATAATTTCGACTTCGAAACCGCGAGCTTCCGCCCAGCGCATATACATGCGCAGCAGCATTTGGGCCCAATCCTGGCTTTCGGTGCCTCCGGCGCCGGCGTGGATCTCCAAATATGTATCATTGGCATCAGCTTCGCCCGAGAGCAGCGTTTCAATCTCCCGGGCCTGAGCGGTCTGGCGAAGCGCATTGAGCGCCGCCTCGGCTTCGGCGACGATCTCCTCGTCCTGCTCTTCCTCGCCGAGCTCTATGAGTTCGATATTTTCCTGGAGCGCGTTTTCCAGTTTTGTGAGTGAATCGATTGCATTTTCAAGCTGCTGGCGTTCGCGCATGATCATTTGCGCGCGCGTTCGATCACTCCACAGGTTTGGATCCTCGACTTCGGCATTCAGCGCGTTGAGACGCGCCGCGGCACTATCCCAGTCAAAGATGCCTCCTCAGGAGAGCGAGCGACTCTCGAATTTCATCGACCATGATTTGCGCTTCTGCACGCATTTTTCCTACTCGGCAAAGTTATTGAGGAGAACTCATGCTAGAGCATGTTCCGACCATGATAAAAGGCTACAGTCAACCGACAAGCGACCGCTTCATTCAGCGGTGCCCACAAAATGGAAGATATGAACTTTGCGCCGGCCGTCAATATTGTCCCGAGCTCAACAAGCGGTCCGCCTCCGAATAGAAAATCGATTCACCGCCCGATTGTACGCCGATGACTGAATATTCATCCGGGGGCTGCTTACCCGGCTTAAACGCCTCCAGAATGGTATCCTTCGAGTCCTCTCGGGGCCGCATTCCTGTTTGGTGATCTACCCGAATGAGTTGAATCCCAGGAGGAATGCGGAACGGTATTGCGGGCTGATCCGCCAATGCCATTTTCATGAAATCACGGAACACCGGCGAGGCGACCCGGCCACCGGTCTCCTTTTTGCCCATCGGTGTTGGCGTGTCAAAGCCGATAAAAACACCGACAGCCAGATCCGGAGAAAAGCCGATAAACCAGGCGTCCTTTTCGTCATTCGTGGTCCCGGTTTTTCCAGCCAACGGCTTTTTCACGGCTCTGACTTTGTACCCGGTTCCATGCTGGACCACACCTTCCAGCATCGAAGTGATCTGGTAGGCCGTGTGTGGATCGACGATTTGTTCCCGATCATCCGCGATAACCGGTTCACTTTGTCCTTCCCACACCTTGGCCTCGCATTTTGGACAGCTGCGGCGATCGTGCCTCAGGATCGTCTTCCCAAAGCGGTCCTGAATTCGATCGATCAGGGCCGGTTGGACCTTCTTGCCGCCGTTGGCGAGAATGCAGTAGGCCGTCGTCATCCGGATCAATGTGGTTTCCCCGGCGCCAAGCGCCATGGACAACACCGGGGTCAGGTCATCGTAAACGCCAAAGCGGCGCGCATATTCGGCAATCAGTGGCATGCCCATATCTTGCGCGAGGCGAACAGTCATGAGGTTCCGCGACTTCTCGATGCCCAGGCGCAATGTTGAAGGACCATTGTATTTTCCGCCGTAATTTTTGGGCTTCCAGGGTTCTTTTCCGGGACCCTGGTCTATGGAAATCGGCGCATCCAAAACCACGGTCGAAGGCGTGTAGCCATTGTCGAGTGCCGTCGTGTAAACGATCGGCTTGAAGGCAGAACCTGGTTGGCGCTTGGCTTGAACCGCCCGGTCGAATTGGCTTTCGGCAAAACTAAAGCCGCCGACGAGCGCGTGGACTCGCCCCGTATGAGGGTCCATGGCGACGATCGCGCCCTCGACCTCCGGTTTTTGCATAAAAGTCCATTCGCCGTCAGCTATCTGAGGCTCATCCGAACCGGGACTCGATTTGTCTTTCTTCTTGTCGGGCTCAATCTCCCGGGGAGCAACGTAAACGACGTCGCCGGGCGCAAGGACGTCTGTTACCGCTTTTGGAGTCTTGCCTTGCGCGCTCGTGTTAATATATTTCCTCGCCCATTTAACTTCCTCAAAGGGAATAATGCCGGTTTCGCGCTTTTCCTCTAAATGACCGTTCTTCAAGGTACCCGGCCGCAGACCAATCGTGGCCGTCTTTTCCGTGGCCTCCAAAACGACGGCAAGACGCCACGGATCGATATCCGGAAGGACTTCGATCTTGCTGAGGGCCAGTCCCCAATCACCTGTTGTTTCGATCTTTCCTACAGCACCGCGCCACCCATGACGCCTGTCATAACTCACCAGCCCTATGGTGAGTGCTTTCCTCGCCACGCGCTGCAAATTCGGATTTAGCGTGGTGCGCACCGATAGCCCGCCACCATAGAGCTTATCGTTGCCGTATAGGCGCTGCAATTCGCGGCGCACCTCTTCCGCGAAGAATTCCGCGGCAAATATGTGTGTGCCAAACGGGCGCGGATTTACCTTGAGCGGCTGCCTTTGGGCCAGCTTTGCCTTCTCCTCGGAGACAAAGCCGTTGTCGGCCATTTGACTGAGAACCCAATTGCGCCGGGCGATCGCACGTTTGGTTTGCCGGAACGGATGGTAATTTTTTGGCGCTTTCGGCAATGCCGCGAGATAAGCCGCCTCCGAGAGATCGAGCTCCTCCAGTGATTTTCCATAATAGTTGAGCGCCGCGGCGGCTACGCCATATGCGCCCAATCCCAGATAAATCTGGTTCAAATAAAGCTCGAGAATATCTTCCTTCGTGAAGGCGCGCTCAATCCGAATGGCGAGAATTGCTTCCTTCATCTTCCGGGTAAAAGTCTGATCGCTCGACAGCAGGAAGTTTTTCGCAACCTGCTGCGTAATCGTCGAGGCGCCGACCAGTCGGCGGTCCTTGTTCCTGTAATTCTCGATATTGATGAGAATCGCGCGCACAATGCCCTGCAGGTCCAGGCCGCTATGTTTGAAGAAATTCTTATCTTCCGCCGCGAGAAACGCGTTAATGACAAGTTTCGGTACGGCGTTTATGGGCACGTAAATCCGCCGCTCCGTGGCGTATTCAGCGATCAGGCTGCCATCATTGGCATGGATGCGCGTCATGACCGGCGGCCGGTAGTTGTTCAGCGCTTCATAATTGGGCAAGTCCCGGGAGACATACCAGAGCACGTAAGCCGCGGCCGCCGACCCCGCGAGGAACACGATCCCGCCCGTTGCGAACAAATATCCGAGAAACCACAATGTGAAGCTTCTATGCCGTCTCCGTCTGGGAAGCGGCGGCGGATTTATCGGCGCCGAAACGTGCATCTGGTCCGTACCATCCCCGCTAGCTGGTCCCCTGACAAATCAAACAAAACCGGACGGCAATCTTATCGAAAAGCGTCCCGCATCGCATTACCGTATTGCCTTGTGTCAACGCTGTCAGATGTCGCAATGCCGGTCAACGCTCGCGCGCCGTAAGTTGGCCGAAATTGCCATCCATGAGCATCGGCAATCGGCGTTCACTCCGTTTATCGAAGTAGGTTTCCACCGCCTCGGCAATCGCTGCGGCGACTTTCTTGCGCCATTTTGGCGACTTTAGCAACTTTTCGTCCGCCCGGTTGCTCAAATAACCGAGCTCAATCAGCACTGAAGGGACGTCCGGCGCCTTGAGCACGCGAAAATTGGCGAAGCGGATGGGATCGCGTTTGATTAAGGCGTTGCCTTTCAATCCGTCGACAATCATGTTGGCGAAGACAACCGAATAGTTCTTTGTCTCGCGTTGCGCCAAATCAATTAGTATTTCAGAGACTTTGTTGGTCGGCGGCGGTAATTCCACGCCGGCGATGATGTCCGACCGATTTTCCATGTCCGCAAGCGCCGCCGCCTCCAAGTCCGATGCCTTTTCCGACAGGGTATAGACAGTCGCGCCGCGGACGCCTTTCGCCCGGCGCCTGGCAATCGAATCGGCATGTATCGATACAAAAAGGTCGGCCTCGTGCGTTCGCGCAAACTGAACACGTTCCGGTAGTGGTATAAAAATATCCGAGCTACGGCTCAACTTCACCTGTACCCGGCCGCGGCGGACAAGCACTTTCCTCAGTAGCTTGGAGAATTGAAGAACGATGTCTTTCTCCTTCGCCCCACCGACGCTGATGGCGCCCGCATCGATACCGCCATGGCCGGGATCGAGAACAACCAGAGGCACACGGACTTTCTGGTGCTCCGATTGCCTTATCTGAGGCGGCGCAAGATTTGCCTGAAGCGTCGCTCGAGCCAGCCTGGACATTTCCGAGGCGCGTGCCCGGGCCTGACGGCCTTCCTTCATTTTGGCCAAATAAGTTGGCCGGTCCGTCGGAGTGAGATCGATGACCAAACGTGCCGGCTGACTGTTCTGAGCAGGCAGCACGAAGGACTTGTCCACCAAAACCGGCTGCTTCACGTCGATGACGATTCGAGACTGTCCCGGGGCATACAGGCCATAGCGGAAAGCCTCGATCAGACCGCGCGGCTTTTGTCCGACCCCATCCGGCAGTTGAAAACGCACATTCGGCATATCGATAACGACGCGGTAATGATCGGCCAGTGTAAAAATACGGAAGGGTACCTCGCTGGACAGATCCACAACCAGACGCGTTCTCAGATTGTCGCCGCCAGTGCGTGCGGAACTGGCAATAATCTGATTCGCGGCCGCGGCTGTCGACGGACTGATGCCTGACAATACAGTCACGCCAGCCAGAAATATTGCAAATACTATAATAAATACAGGGTGTATTCGACTTTCAGATAACGTCTTGAGCGTTAGCCGATGCATCAGTCTTCTCGCCACTCCCGGGTCAAAACGCGACAAAACCGTAACTCCATAGTAGCTGCCGTGTTTGTAACTTCTAACGAAAGCTAAAAAAAGGCCTTACCTGCCATCAAACGAATTTCCGATAGTCCTGCGGTTCCCACAATATAGGGCCCAGGTTAACCGGCTATT
>CAYWBS010000210.1:2888-5763 GCA_964456215.1 uncultured Hyphomicrobiaceae bacterium | reverse complement strand
GCCGTCAAAGCGGCAAGGCGGCTAGAATTCTTCATTAGTCCCCCGATCATATCTATCTCCACTCCAAATTCTCCAAGGTCGTCGATCATGGAGCAGCGCACATTGTTGGACCCTGCTCGCGCTACGCCTGCTGACACGGCAGGCCGCACAGAGTGGGGCCGCAGTGCTCAACGCGTGATTTCACAAAACGCTGGTTACTATTTCGTTAGGAAACGCGAATACCGGGACCCGTAGACGCAGGGTCCTTCCTGTGTGTGCCGCAACGGTCACATTAGCCCCCGGAGCGGCGCCGCCGTACCGGCGGATTTACCGGCCAGCAGACTCATCACGTGAGTCATAGGTAGCCGAATTGGGTTAACGGAGTAAATATATTCCCGAGCACTTTCCCCTGCTTCCCGCCCATTTGTTGCGCAATTGTCACGAACAGGGCCTTCAGGCGGGCATTTCGTCAACGTTTCATTAACAAAATATGCCTGGAGGACACCGGCCGGCGCCTACTTGGCCGGGTCAACTGGGGAAAACCGCGAATCACTTGGTCTGGATAACCGGCGCCAGAGGCGCTGACGAGAAACGTCGGAGAGGGTGGATGAAGCGGCCGGATTGCGTGGCGGCGAAACCCGGTATTTGATCGGCAATCCGCCAGCAACTTTCACAAAAAAAGAGCCACCCCGGAGGGTGGCTCCTTGAATTCGTCTTTGGTGACTCCGATCAAGTGTCAGAACTTGATGCGGGCACCGGTCATGACAACGTCCAGATCTTCCGTGGCATTCTGTGCGACGGAGGCACCGGCGTCGTCGAAGATGTCGATGTTGGTCTCAAAACGCCGATAGGAGGCATAGAGCTCGATGGCAGAGTTGTCGATCGCCTGAACGATACCAACGCCCCAGCCTTTCACACCGGTCGTGGCATATTCACCGGAGCCTAAAGCCGCGACACCACAGGCAACAGCATCGGCATCGAGGATATCAATTGTAGTACAATTGGTAAGTGCCTTGTCCTCGGACTTATAGTACTCGCCGTAAATCCGCGTGGCGCCAAGAGCGAAGAACTTCTTGTTGATGCCGCCTTGGAAATAATACGCGGACTCATCAGCGCTGAACGATGCTCCACCCGTTGAAACTTTACTGGGATCGTCATCCTGGCCGGCGGCGAAGGTCAAGAACAGGCCGGTCGGAACGTGCAGTACGGATATGGAACCGCCGATCTCGTCCCTCGTGCCCACGGCAAGCGCGTCGTCATTCTGGCCGTAGCCGATGCCGCCCGCGATCCTCAGGCCGCCGAGAGCCGCCCACTCCCCGGCATACCGGAGAGCAACGCCCCAATGATCGTTCTGGCCCCAGGATGCCGAAGCCGTAAAGCCGGCAATCGTCGGGGAATCATAACGGACGGACTGCGCCTCGTCGCCTTCGCCAACCTCGCCGCTGTACAAGCCACCCCACGTTACGCCGTTGACAAAACCTCCACCAGCAGAAAGACGTATGAGAAATCCTTCCGACCAGTCGTTGAAGCCGGCATCGGCCACGGCATCGACACCACCAAGACTGATCGCCACGATATTGTCGTTGGCGCCGTCATATCTGCCGACGGCCAGGCGGCCGAGCGTCTTGCTCTTGATGTACCACATGATGTCGGATGCGTTCGTATCGCCGCCCGTATTCAGGCTGCCGCCGTCATCGGTGAGCTGGCTGGTCGATTCCAGCTTGGTCTGACGATAGTCAAGCTCAAGATAAAAGCCGGCTTCCCATTCGCTGTTGATCTTGCCGCTGCCGCCAAACTTCAGACGGCTGCCGGATACGGCATTGTCGCCGACATATTGATCGCTATCGAAGCCGTCATCCCACCACAAAATGGCCTGGTTGATCTGGCCACTGAGTTTCAGAGATACCTTGGTATTTCCCTTACGGACGGTCGTCGCTTCAAGCTCGGCGACCCGTTCCTCGAGATCTGCGCAGCAATCGCCACCGAGGTCAGCCGCTTGTGCGGGTGTGAGCGCGAATCCGCCCATGAAAATCCCAGCCGCCGCGGCCACCGCGTACAGGCTGGTCGTCTTCATGAGTCCCCCAATCATACTTTCACTCCACTGTTTGCTAACGCTACTTAACTGAAACTCAGTAACTCTGACTCTTCGCTCCAGCTGGTTATCTTGTAGCTAGTCACCTTACCTGCAGCAGGGCCCTTTCACTCGCGGGGTCCCACTCTCGGAGCCACCGAACCACTTCGGGGAAAAGCCCTCTGCCGGCTCACTGACTTACCCTGTATCTCTAGAACAGCTCCAACAGGTTAGTAAATGAAAATGCGACCTTAGCTGATACAGTTAAATTAAATTGTGTCATTTAAGACACAAACAATCCGGTCGCCAATTCCTTCGTTTCTGACGTTCATTTGCAATAGTTACAGTGTTACAATTTTCCGAGCATGGATATGGGAGGTTTATATTTCGCTTGATCAGCGCTTCACCTAACCGCCTGGCAATATTTGACGCAATTGTTCGCAAAGACGTGCTCATATCCATCGGTCGATTATCGATGTCGCGTTGCCTGGCGGATGATTCACCGACCGGTGGCCAACTTCCCGCCACATTTTCGAGCGGATCAATCTGCCAAATCTTGGCCGGCCGAAGAGCCGCGGGACATTTTTTTTCAACGTTTTGAACGCGGCGGGAAACGCGGCATTCCCCGGAAATTCGGTCATTTCCGACTTTTGCAGCCGGCCTGTCACGCGTAAAGCCACGGCAATGAACCGCCGGCGGGCGGGCAATCCATCCCTAGCGCCCAATGTCGCGGTTCGCATGTCCTTCATGACGGCGGGCGGATTTTGTGATTGAATTCACCTTATGAGAGAGGATTCCAGGCAATCCGCCGCGGCCGCCGCCGGC
>CAYWBS010000210.1:0-2788 GCA_964456215.1 uncultured Hyphomicrobiaceae bacterium | reverse complement strand
ACCGCCGCGCACCGCCGCCAATCCGGACACGAGAACGGCGGCGCTGCTGACGGGCTCGATCGAATTCCTGGACTCGATCGGCGCCTGGGACACCTGCCGCCACGTCGCCCAGCCATTGGAGGTCATCCGCATCATCGACGACACCGGCCGCCTCATTCGCGCCCCCGATATGGAGTTTCGCGCCGAGGAAATCGGCCTTGAGGCATTCGGGTACAACATCGCCAATAGCGCCTTGGTGAGCGCCCTCTTCGGCCGCCTCGCCGTTGAGTCGCATGTCCGGCATGTGCCGACCAAGGCCGTAACCGCGCTTGAGCCCGGACCGTCCACGGTGCGGCTGGAGACGGCGGAGAGGGGTATGGTGAGCGCCAAACTCGCCGTCGGCGCCGATGGCCGCAACTCGATCACACGGGCCGCCGCCGGCATTAAAACAGTCAGCTGGTCATATAAGCAGACGGCGCTGACCTGCACGTTCGGCCATTCGCTCGATCACGACAATATATCGACCGAGTTTCACGGTCCCCATGGCCCGTTTACGACCGTCCCGCTTCCGGGCCGCCAATCCAGCCTGGTTTGGGTGGAACGGCCCGCCGAGGCCCAGCGCCTCATGGGCCTCGATGATGAGGATTTCGCCAAGGCCATGGAGCGCCGTCTCCACGGCCATCTTGGCGACATCGCCGCCGCCGGCCGGAGGGCCTCGTTTCCCCTCAAAGGCCTGACCGCGCGGATCTTCGCGCGCCGCCGGGTGGCGCTGATCAGCGAGGCGGCGCACGTTCTGCCGCCAATCGGCGCTCAGGGTTTGAATCTCGGATTCCGGGATATCATCCAGCTTGCCGCGTACGTCTCGAAGGCCCGCGCCGGCGGCGAAGATATCGGTGATGACGACCTGCTACGCGCCTATAGCGATGATCGGCGCGGCGACGTCTGGAGCCGCTCAGCCGCCGCCGATCTCCTCAACCGCAGTCTTCTGCCCGGGATCCTTCCGTTTCAGGCCGCCCGAAGCATCGGCCTCCACATTCTGAACATCGCGTCGCCCCTGCGCCATTTCGTCATGCGCCAGGGCCTCGCGCCTGCCGCCGGCAAGGTGTCGTGAACGTCCGCCAAGCGGCCGCGCGCCGCCGCCGCCTAACGTCGCGGCGGCGGGATACCGCTTCGCCAAATTTCTCGGATTATGCGCGAGGAACACTTGACGGATGGCTCTTACCTTGGCACCAGAACGGGTTCTCATACTAAAGCCACTGCAAAATGAGCCCACTGCTGCTACTCCGTTACCGCCTGGAATATTATCTTCTCCGGGCGATTATCGAATTTGTAAGACTGTTCCCGATCGACAATGCGGTCGCGATTTCCGTGCGCATCTGGCGCGTCCTGGCGCCCCGTGGCCGGCGTCACCGGCGGGCATTGGCGAATTTGGCGCGCGCTTTTCTTAAGAAATCCGCGGACGAGCGTGAGCGTATCGCGCGCGCCATGTGGGCAAATCTCGGCCGGGTCATGGCCGAAACGATGCAGCTCGACCGCCTGATTGAACAGCCCGAGCGGATCGAGGTCCTGAACGGCTATATCCTCAAGCGCTACCAGGAAAAAATGGGGACGGCGATCTGCGTATCCCTGCATACCGGAAATTGGGAGCTCTCGATGTGGCCCCTGGCGCAGGCCGGCATCCAGCCCGCCGCCGTCTACCGGCTTGTGAAAAACCCTTTCGTCGATCTCTATCTGCGCAGCAAGCGCACCGCCCTCTATCCCGGTGGTCTGTTCGCCAAAGGCAGGGCGAAAGGGGTTCTGGCCGGACACGATACCGCGCGCATGATCGGCAGTTATTTGCGCCAGGGAGGCCGCCTCGGTTTCCTTTGCGATCTTTTCGACGCCAAGGGAATTCCGGTACCGTTTTTCGGACACCCGGCGCCTTCGACGCCTTTTCCGGCAATGCTTGCGCGGCGATTGGGCGCCCGCATGTGGGTCGGCCGTTGCATTAGAATCGACAACAAATGCCGGTTCGCCGTCGAAATCAAGGAACTCAAGGTGCCGCGCACGGATGACGCGGACTCTGACATCCGCGCGATAACAGTGGCAATGCAAGCCCAATTCGAGGAATGGATCCGCGAATATCCGGAACAGTGGATGTGGTCGAACAGGCGCTGGTCGTGAGCGGTGCCATTGCTTTTCGAGGTCAATTAATCGCGCTTCGCGATCATGGCCGCGAACACAGACAAAGGATCAAAACATGCCGGCTCAGAAGTCTCCGTCACGCTTCTATGCCCCGCTAACCATAGGCGCCCCCTCGCCTTACCGGGAACTCCCGGTAAGGCTTGAGCGCATGATTCATTTCGTTCCCCCGCATGTCGGCAAGATCAGAGCCAAAATCCCCGAGCTCATTGGCGAGGTTGATGTCCTGCTCGGCAATCTGGAGGACGCGATACCGGCAGACGCAAAGGAAGCCGCCCGCTCCGGTTTCATCGAGATGGCGCGCTCCAATGATTTCGGCGGGACGGGTCTTTGGACGCGTATCAACAGCTTGAAAAGCCCCTGGGCGCTCGACGACATAACGGAAATCGTCGCCGCCGCCGGCAACGCCGTCGATGTCATCATGCTGCCCATGGTCGAAGGTCCCTGGGACATTCACTATCTCGATCAACTGCTTGCGCAGCTTGAGGCCAAGCACGCCGTCAAACGCCCGATCCTCATTCATGCCATCCTCGAGACCGCCGAGGGCGTCAAGAATGTCGAAGCAATCGCGGCGGCGAGCCCGCGAATGCATGGGATGAGCCTTGGCCCGGCGGACCTTGCAGCGTCC
>CAYWBS010000209.1:0-5769 GCA_964456215.1 uncultured Hyphomicrobiaceae bacterium | reverse complement strand
GAATGACGCCGAAGCCCGGGCACTCTTAAAAGGGTTCAACTTTCCCTTCCGCAACTGAGGCCGATGCGGGCCTTTGACGTTGATGGAGATATGAATGGCGAAGAAAAGTTCCTTGGAGCGAAATCTCAAGCGGCGGCGGATGGCGCGCAAGTTTGACGCGCGCCGGTCGCGGTTGAAAGCGATCGCGAAAGATAAAGACCTTCCCGCGGAGGAGCGGTTTGCCGCGCGCCTGAAGCTCGCCGAGATCCCGCGCAATGCGTCACGAACACGCATCCGCAACCGCTGCGAGCTCACGGGCCGGCCGCGTGGTTTTTACCGCAAGCTCAAAATGTCGCGCATCGCGCTACGGGATCTGGCGTCGCTGGGGCTTGTTCCCGGAATGATTAAATCGAGCTGGTAGGGGAAGAACGTTCATGCCAATGACGGATCCCTTAGGGGATATGCTGACCAGGATCAGGAACGCGCAAATGCGCAACCGGTCCAAAGTGTCGACACCAGCTTCCAAGTTGAGAGGCCGCGTGCTCGATGTGCTGAAAAAGGAAGGTTATATCCGCGGTTATTCGCGCGTGGAATTTTCGGGCGGTAAGTCGGAATTCGAGATCGAACTCAAATATTTTGATGGCGAGCCGGTCATCAAGGAAATCAAGCGGATTTCCAAGCCCGGCCGGCGGGTCTACTCATCGGTAAAAAGCCTGCCGAACGTGGCCAATGGGCTCGGCGTATCCATTTTGTCGACCCCGAAGGGCGTGATGTCCGATAGCGAGGCGCGCACCGAAAATGTCGGCGGCGAGATTCTTTGCAACGTCTTTTAACGGCGCCCAGAGTT
Source organism: uncultured Hyphomicrobiaceae bacterium (assembly GCA_964456215.1). GTDB lineage: Bacteria > Pseudomonadota > Alphaproteobacteria > Rhizobiales > BFAS01 > MnTg02. Next base: position 4,943 of record CAYWBS010000209.1, on the reverse strand, counting down.
TTGGGTAAATGCTGAAACAAGGTCTTGACCCATGTCGAGGATAGGAAAACTGCCGGTGTCTTTGCCGGATAAGACGGAAGCCAAAATCGATGGTCAAAACGTCACCGTCAAGGGGCCGAAGGGCGAACTGTCGATTGTGCTCGTCGATGATGTTTCGGTGGCCATGACCGATGAGGGGATCATCGTTCAGCCGAGGGATTCCTCGAAGCGCTCGCGCGCCATGTGGGGCATGTCCCGAAGTCTGGTTCAGAACCTGGTCACCGGCGTCGGCGAGGGGTTCGAGAAGCGGCTGGAGATCAATGGCGTCGGATACCGCGCGGCGCTCGCCGGCAAGGATCTGCAATTGCAGCTGGGCTACAGCCACGACGTCGTTTACGCCGTTCCCGAGGGCGTTGAGGTTGTCTGTCCAAAACCGACGGAAATCGTTGTCTCGGGGATCGAAAAACAAAAAGTCGGGCAGGTGGCGGCGGAAATCAGGCGCTTCCGCACGCCGGAACCCTATAAGGGCAAAGGCATCAAATATGCCGGCGAATACATCTTCCGCAAGGAAGGCAAGAAGAAGTAGGGCTTGAAAGATGCGTGGAAAGACATCCAATCTGGCCAGACGCAGGTACCGGGTGCGCAAGGCGCTTCGCCGCGTCGGCAAGGGCCGTCCGCGGCTCTCGGTGCATCGCTCGTCGAAGCATATTTACGCGCAGGTCATCGACGATGAAGGCGGGCGCACGGTCGCATCGGCGTCCTCTCTCGAAGCCGAGCTGCGCAAATCCTTGAAGTCCGGCTGCGACAAGAAGGCCGCCGAAGCCGTCGGCAAGCTGATTGGCGCCCGCGCCCTGGAAGCCGGGATCAAGACGGTTGTGTTTGACCGGGGCGGATACGTCTTTCACGGCCGTGTGAAGGCACTGGCCGACGGCGCGCGCGAGGCCGGTTTGGAATTTTAGAGATCAAGCTGAAGAAGGGCATGTGAAGTGGCTCGGAACCCGTTCAGAGATCGAGACGATCGTGACAGTGAGTTTGTTGACAAGCTCGTGCACATAAATCGCGTGGCCAAGGTCGTAAAGGGCGGCCGGCGCTTTGGATTCGCCGCGCTTGTCGTGGTCGGCGACCAGAAAGGCCGCGTTGGCTTTGGACACGGGAAGGCCCGCGAGGTGCCGGAGGCAATTCGCAAGGCCACGGAGTCGGCGAAGCGCAATATGATCAAGGTGCCGCTGCGCGAGGGCCGGACTTTGCACCATGACGTGACCGGACGCCATGGCGCCGGCCGTGTTTTGCTTCGCGCGGCTCCGGCCGGAACCGGGATTATTGCCGGCGGGCCGATGCGGGCGGTTTTCGAAACTCTTGGCATTCAGGACGTGGTGGCCAAATCCCTCGGCAGTTCAAACCCTTACAATATGGTGCGCGCCACGTTCGAAGCGTTGAAATATGAAAACAGCCCGCGCAGCGTTGCCGCGCGGCGCAATAAGAAGGTCAGTGAGATCGTCTCGCGGCGGCGCGATGCCGCCGGTGAAACGGCGGCTCAATCGGAAGCCTGACCTGTTCGGATTATTTGCGTTATTGGCGGGATTGCCGGCCGGATGACAGGAGTTGGAATGATTGCCGGGCCGGTGTGATTGCTTTGAGGAAGGGTGTCGGGCATGGCGAAAAAGAACGAAGCCAAACATATAACTGTCGAGCAGATCCAAAGCCCCATTCGTCGCCCGAAAGATCAGCAGGCGACGTTGATCGGCCTTGGTTTGAACAAAATGCATAGGCGCAGCACTCTGCAAGACACGCCGGAGGTCCGGGGCATGATTGCAAAGGTCCATCATCTCGTGCGCATCGTCGACGAGAGTGCGTGAAGAGAGAAGAACGATCATGCGGCTCAATGAACTCAGAGACAATCCCGGCGCCACGCGGCCACGCAAGCGGGTCGGCAGGGGAGCGGGATCCGGCAAAGGCAAAACCGCCGGGCGCGGCAACAAGGGACAGCTTGCCCGTTCCGGCGTTGCGCTCAAGGGCTTTGAAGGCGGACAGATGCCGCTCCACCGGCGATTGCCGAAGCGGGGATTCAAAAATCCATTCAGCAAGGATTACAACGAGGTCAATCTGGGACGGCTTCAGGCGGCGATCGACAAAGGCCGGATCGACGCCAAATCGGTGGTGACAGCCGAAACCCTTGCCGCCGCCGGTATCATCAACAATATAGAGGATGGTGTGCGCATTCTTGGCAAGGGCACATTGAAAGCGGCGTTGACGCTCGAAGTAGCTGGTATTTCGTCTTCGGCAAGGAAGGCCGTTGAAGAGGCAGGCGGCTCGGTCACGGTATTGGCCAAAAAGACGGCGACGGCCAAGTCAGCTGAAGGCGTGAAAAAGACGGAGCAGGCGAAATCCCCTGAAAAGAAGGTCGCAAAGGCACCCAAGAAGGCCAAGGCGGCCGACAAACAGGCGGAAGACGACGGATAGAGCGTGGTGACACCAAACGCCGTCGGACCTGGCGAACCGGTCGGCCGGTTCATGACTGGAGCTTAGAAGATGGTTTCCGCCGCAGAGCAATTGGTCCAAAACCTCAATTTCTCGGCCTTTGGCAAGGCCGAGGAACTTAAAAAGCGTTTATGGTTCACCCTGGGCGCGCTGCTTATTTACCGGCTGGGGACCTATATTCCGCTGCCCGGGATTGACCCGGTGCGGCTGGCCGAGCTGTTCCAACAGCAACAGACCGGCATTTTGGGCATGTTTAACATGTTCTCCGGCGGCGCCGTTGGCCGCATGGCGATCTTTGCCCTCAACATCATGCCTTATATTTCCGCCTCGATCATCATTCAGCTGTTGACGACGGTTTCCCCGCATCTCGAACAGCTCAAGAAGGAAGGCGAGCAGGGGCGGAAACAGATCAACCAATATACGCGCTACGGGACGGTTCTGCTCGCCGCCCTGCAGGCCTATGGTATTTCGGTCGGCCTTGAAGGCAGCGGCGGCGTCGTCCTTGACCCGGGCTGGTTTTTCCGGTTCACGACGGTGATCACGCTTGTCGGCGGCACCATTTTTCTCATGTGGCTTGGCGAGCAAATCACGGCGCGGGGCGTCGGCAACGGTATTTCGCTGATCATCTTCGCCGGTATCGTGGCGGAACTGCCGGCAGCTCTCGTTGGCACGCTGGAACTCGGCCGCCAGGGCGCGCTTTCGACGCCGATAATCATTTCGCTGTTCGCGATGGCAATCATCGTCATCGGTTTTATCGTCTTTATGGAGCGGGCGCAGCGTCGCTTGCTGATACAATACCCGAAACGGCAGATGGGCAATCGGATGTTCCAGGGCGACTCCTCGCATTTGCCATTGAAACTGAATACCTCGGGCGTGATTCCGCCTATTTTCGCATCTTCCCTTTTGCTGTTGCCGATCACGATCGCCAATTTTTCGCAGGGCGGACCCGATTGGCTGACCAATGTCACCGCGCTGCTCGGTCCGGGCCAGCCCCTTTATCTGGCGATTTTTGTCGGGCTGATTGTGTTTTTCGCGTTCTTCTACACGGCCATTGTCTTCAATCCTGAGGACACGGCGGACAATTTGAAGAAATATGGCGGGTTTATTCCGGGAATCCGGCCGGGCGCGCGGACGGCGGAATATATTGATTATGTGTTGACGCGAATAACCGTTGTCGGCGCCGGCTATTTGGCGCTTGTGTGTCTGTTGCCGGAAATACTGCGGTCACAGCTCGCCGTACCGTTCTATTTTGGCGGCACGTCGTTGCTCATTGTCGTCAGCGTAACCATGGATACCGTGGCCCAGGTGCAAAGCCATCTTCTCGCCCATCAATATGAAGGGTTGATCAAGAAGGCGAAGCTCAGGGGGGCGCGGCGGCGATGAATCTAGTTCTGTTGGGTCCTCCGGGCGCCGGCAAGGGAACGCAGGCCAAGCTCATCGAGGACACACGGAAGATCGTTCAGTTGTCGACCGGAGAGATGCTGAGGGCGGCGGTTGCCGCCGGAAGCGAAATCGGTCAAAAGGCAAAACTGGTGATGGAACGCGGCGAACTTGTTTCCGACGATATCGTCAACGGCATTATTTCCGATCGTATCGACGAGAAGGATTGTCAGTCAGGCTTCATTCTCGACGGATTTCCGCGCACCGTCGCGCAGGCGGAGGCATTGGACAAGCTGCTGGCAGGAAAGGGCAAAAGGCTCGACGCGGTGATCGAGATCAGAATCGACGACGACAAGCTTATCGAAAGAATTACGGGCCGTTTCACCTGCGCAAATTGTGGTGAAGGTTATCATGACGTGTTCAAGCGGCCCAAAAACGATGAGATTTGCGATAAATGCGGCGGAACAGAGTTCAAGCGCCGCGCCGACGATACTGTCGAGACGGTGCGCAGCCGGCTGAAAGCCTATCATGCGCAGACCGCGCCTCTTATTTCCTATTACGGCGACCGGGGCAAGCTGAGCACGGTCGACGGTTTGGCGTCAATCGATGGCGTCGCGCAACAGATTGAGGAGGTGCTGACCGCGATTGAAGTTCGCGATTGAAGTCAATGATCGGGCCCTGGTGGCCGGATTTGCCCGTCCGTTTGAGTTGACCGGTAACAAACTGATGAAATTCGGGGTTCGGACCCGGTGTAATCTTGACGGAAACAGTGGAAATCCGTAGAAGACTTCAATCGACGTACAATGACTTGCCGATCGTTCCCCGCGGCCGGGCGGCTCCGGGCGGCGGTTGCGTTCGTATTTCGTGGCAGGTTCCGAACTGATCTTTGGTGGTCGGCCGCATTGTCGTCAGGCTTGGCATTCGTGGAAGGAGAGCAATGTGGCCCGAATAGCCGGTGTAAACATTCCAACGAATAAACGCGTGGTGATCGCGTTGACCTATATCCATGGAATTGGGTCAAAATTTGCCGAGAATATTTGCGCGCAAGTCAATATTCCGCCGGAACGCAGGGTGAACGAGTTGTCGGACTCAGAAATTATCCAAAT
>CAYWBS010000208.1:0-5780 GCA_964456215.1 uncultured Hyphomicrobiaceae bacterium | reverse complement strand
TGAGCCTGGACAACATTTCCACGATACGTTTCGGCGACTATCTCAATTCCATTCCCTTGCCGGCCATGCTGGCCGTCTTCAAGGCCGTGGAATGGGACAATCTGGGCCTTGTTACGGTGGACTCCAATCTCATCTACGCGATCGTCGATGTTTTGCTCGGCGGCAGGGGCTCGCCGGTCACGCGGATTGAAGGCCGGCCATATACGACCATCGAGACCAATCTGGTGAAGAGCCTGATCGGAGTGATCCTGGCGGATGCCGAGGCGGCTTTCGAGCCGTTGTCTCCGGTCAAGCTGGACCTTGAACGTTTGGAGACCAATCCGCGTTTCGCGGCTATCTCCCGTCCGGCCAATGCAGCGATCTTGATCAAATTGCGTATCGATATGGAAGAGCGGGGCGGGCGCGTCGAGGTTCTCGTGCCCTATGCGACGCTGGAGCCGATCCGTGACCTTTTGCTGCAAGGTTTCATGGGCGAAAAGTTTGGCCGCGACAATATCTGGGAGAGCCATCTGGCCACGGAAATCTGGTCGACCAAGATCGGTATCGATGCCATGTTGGACGATATCACGCTGCCCTTGCAAAAGGTGATGGATTTAAATGTGGGCGAAACGATTGTCCTGAATTGCGGCCCGGACGATGCGGTAACGCTTCGCTGCGGAGGTATTTCTCTGACCAAGGGCAATATCGGGCGTCATGGCGAAAAAATAGCGATCCGCGTTCTGCGCGGAATCGACAAGCTCTCCAGGCAATTCGGCTCTAACGAGGCGAATAATCAGCTTGCGCGGGAGGAACAGTTGCAATGACCGGACCCAGTCTAGCATTCCTGACCGAAGGACTGGTTGCAACGCTTCTCGCGGCAACGATCGTCTATTGCATTATTCTGAGCAGGAAGCTGAACAATCTAAAGGCCGATCAGGAGCACCTGGGCGGCATTATCGAGGCGTTGAATCAGGCGACCAAGCATGCCGAGACGGCGATTGGCACGTTACGCTCGACGGTGGAAACCGCGGACCACGACCTCTCCATGCGTCTCGATGCGGCCGGTGAGCTTCATTCGAGGCTCAGGGAAGGTCTGGCCGAGGCGGACGGTGTCCTCTCCAAGCTCAATGCCATCAGCCGGGCGGCGGGCCGCCGCCGCGACGGGCAGCGCACGCCGGCACAGGCGGTGCGGGCGGAACTCTGGTCCAGCAAGCGTTTGAGCTCCCTCGCAGCCGCCGACGCGGCGATCGGCGCCGAGGTGCAGCCCCGGAATGTCCCGGGGACCGGGAAGGATGTCGCATGATCGGATCGATACGCCTTCTTCCCCTCCTTGCCTTTGCAGCATTCTGCCTTCTTATCTTGAAAATGTCGGCCCTGATGCTCAATGGCGGCTATATCTTCACCGGCAACGCGCCGGCGAAGGCTCAATCCGCCGGTAACGCCGGAGCAGAGGTATCGAACGGGGGAGGCAAGGGCGGAGGCGAGGCGCCTGGAAAATCCGCTGCTGAGGGAAATTCCGCGGCGGCAAATGACAAAGCCGGGGAAACGGCTAAAAACGCTGGAGAAACGGCACCCTCGCCGTCCCCTCGTGTTGTGGGGAAGGGACCGACGGTTGAAAGTAGCAACGCCGAATTTACGGTTTTGCAGAACCTGGCGAAAAGACGCCGGGACCTGGAGGCGCTCGAACACGGGATGCAATTGCGGGAAAATCTTCTGAAGGCGACCGAAAAGCGGGTTGAAGCCCGGATTGGTGAACTCAAGGCCATCGAGTTGCGCATCAACGCCACGCTGAAAGCGCAACAGGCCGTGGAGTCGGACCGCTTCAACCGGCTCGTGAAAATGTACGCCAACATGAAGGCGAGTGACGCGGCCCGGATTTTCGATCGCCTCCATATCGACGTTCTTATCGGCCTGGTCCAAAATATGAAACCGGCCGCTATGTCGAAGATCCTGGCGGCGATGAATCCGGCGCAAGCCGAACGGTTGACGATCGAAATTGCGAAGCGTAGCCGGAATTCCGGCCTGAGCGCGTCCTCCTTGCCGAAAATCGGCGGCAAGAATCCCGGCTGACCATCCGCCCGGTGCGTGCCGCGGCAATTATCGTCTTTCCGGCGTTCCACTTCTTGAAGCCGACGACGCGGACTTAAAGGTCCGGAATACCAGGCAAGGACGGTGCGTATCGGCCGCCCGGCCATCATTAGCAATTCGTTAAGAGTTTCTTAAGAAAATATGGGAGGCGGTTCGGCAAAAAGATTTGGCCGGAAATGGCGGAACGCGAAAAGGGATGGGGAGCAGAGGAGTGTCACGTCGCCACAAAGCCGGTCCTTCGCGGCCGCCGGTCGGGATGGCGCCCATTCCGCTGCAGCCGGGCGCAAAGGCCGGAGGCTGGCCAATGCGTCGCCGCCGACCCGCGACCCTCTTCTACATGGCGTTCCTGATCGCGTTCTTCCTCTCGGTTCCGCCGGCATCGGCGGATATCAAGGCGACATTCTCAGCCGAGGCGGCCAACGGCTATGCCCGCATGGTCTTCGATTTCGAACGGCTGCCGAAATATTCGTATGAGCTGTCCGAAAGCATTCTGGTTTTGAGTTTCGCGGAGGAAGTCAACGTCGAGCTAAAGCGCGTCGTCGCGATACCGGAATATGTGGGTGTTGCCCGCCTGGACTTGGGCGGCCTTGCCGTACGTTTTGCCCTGATCGGAAATTTCAGGGTCAATCTGATGGACGCGGGCAATAACCTGTTCATCGACCTGCTGCCGACGGATTGGTCCGGCCTGCCGCCCGCGCTTCCCAAGAAGGTCATTGAGGAGCTTAGCCGCAAGGCGCTGGCCGCGGAACGGGAAGAGCAGGAAAAGGCACGTCAGCGCGCGAATACGAAAACCGCCCACGAGATGAAAGTCCGCGTCGGCCAGTATCCGACCTTCACGAGGATCGCCTTTGAATGGAACAAGTTCGCCGCCGCCAAACTTAGCCGGAAGGGGCTGGAAGTCATCTTGCAGTTCGACCAGATCGCCGAGGTGGACATTTCGAGATTGAAAGCCGATCAGCCACGCTTTGTTCGCGGCGCCGGCGCTGGGCGTAACAAGGATGGAATCGAGATCAGGCTGACGACCGATCCCGAAGTCGAAGTTCGCGGCTTCCGGGAGGGACTGACCTATATCATTGATCTTTCCGCTCCGAAAACCGGTCTGAAACTGTCGGCTGAATTCGCGGGCAAGGTAGCTCGGTCGGTGGAGGCAGCGGCCGCCGCGAAGGCGAAAGCGGAAAAAAAAGACGAGCAGGATAGCGGCGAGGTGAAGGAGGAAATCATCAAACTGGCTCCCGCCGCGCCGGAGAAGGCTGTCAAGCCGTCGCCTGCTTCGGGTCCGGAATTTGGTATCGAGAAGGCGCCGTTTGATCCGACAACCCTTGAGCCCGAGGCGTTCGGCGATTGGCTGGCGGCAACGACCGTGACGCGGGCGGATGGCACGATCCAACCCTTGGCCGGGCCGGAAAAGACAAAGAAAGCCGCAAGGCGGAAGGCCGCTGTCAAGCAGAAGCCGAAATCGGAAGCGACTGCCGGAAAGGCTTCAACAACGCCTGCGGCGCAGGCGCCGCCGCGGTCCGCGCGGCGGACCTCGGTTGTTGTGGAAACGGAAAAGGTCGGCGACAGCCTGAAGGTCACGTTTCCGTTCGATGCTCCGTCACCGGCGGCGATCTTCCGCCGGTCGCGCACGATCTGGCTGGTATTCGAGTCCGCAATTCCGATCGAGCTTGGGGAATTGAAAAAGCTTGCTGGCGGCATGGTGGAAAAGGCTGAGCAGGAAAGCCGCAGCGGTGTTCAAGTGGTGCGAATCGTGTTGTCGCGGCCATGGCTGACCTATGCCGGCCGGCGCAACGAGTCTTGGATCGTCAATGTAGGCAACATGGTGAGCGGCAAAACGCAGGCCCTGAGCCTCAAGCGCGGGCTCCGTTCCGATAAGAGGTCGATCGTAACCATCGACCTGAAGGATCCCGGACGGGTGCATTGGTTCGACGATCCGGAGATCGGCGACCGCCTGGCGGTGGTGACCGCCCTCGGACCACCGCGAAGCCTCATAAAGTCGCAGGATTTCGTCGACTTCCAGGTGCTGGCGACGGCGCACGGCATCGCAGTCAGGCCGCGCACGGATGATCTGGCCGTGCGGCTTCGCCTCGACGAAGTGATGTTGACGCGCCAGGACGGCCTGATCCTGTCCGCCGGTGAGGCGCGGCAAAATCAACCCGGAATGAAAGCGCTCGATGGGTCGAAGAAAGCCCGGCCCAGCCTTGTCGATATCGAAGCATGGCAACAGGGAGGTGCGGAACAGTTCTCCCGGCGGACCGGCGAACTCGAGCGCGCCATCGCGTCCGCGGAGCCCCAAGACCGGAACAAGTACCGGTTGGAGCTGACGCAGCTCTATGTCTCGCACAGTCTTGCCGCCGAGGCGTTGGGCGTGATCCGGCAGATCGTAAACACCGAGCCTGGCGTCAAGGATGATCCAGCCCTCAATATTCTCAGCGGTGTCGCCAATTTGTGGCTCGGCCGGCTGCGCGAAGCGCGCAAGCATCTGACGGTTCACGCGCTGGCCAATGACAAAGATGCCGCGCTATGGCGCAGCCAGGTCTATTCACGCGACAAGAATTGGGAGGCGGCCCTCAAGAACTTTCACGACGGGTTTGATGCGATCAAGGGCTATCCGTCCGATATCCAGGCGGTGTTTCGCCTGGGCGCCGTGCGGGCCGCCTTGGAGCTTCACAATCTGAAACTGGCAGCCGTTCATCTGGATGCCATAAAGGGTGTTCGCCTGCCGGAGAATATCGCCGTTCAAGCCGGATTGCTGCACGGCCGCTATTTCGAGCAGATCGGCAGGATGGAACAAGCTATCGAGGCTTACAAGCTTACGATTTCGGGCGATGTCCGGCCGCTTGCGGCGGAGGCCGAGCTGCGCAAGACCTCGCTCGAGCTGAGAACGGGCCGGATCAAGCTTGCCGACGCCGTGAAAAAGCTTGAACTCCTAACCATCGTTTGGCGGGGAGACGAGACAGAGCTTGGGACACTTCGTGAGCTCGCGAACCTTTATGTCAAGCAGGATAAATACCGCAAGGCGTTTTCAACGATGAAGACGGCCGTGCTCGCTTATCCGAAATCGCAAACCGCTCTAAAGATACAGGACGACATGAAGGAGGCCTTCAACGACCTCTTCCTGCACGGCAAGGCCGATTCCCTGCAGCCGGTAGCGGCGCTGAGTCTTTATTACGACTTTCGCGAAATGACACCGGTCGGCCGCCTCGGCGATGAAATGATCCGGCGTCTCGCAGACCGTTTGATCTCGGTGGACCTGTTGGACCAGGCCACCGAACTGCTCGAACATCAGGTCACCAAGCGGCTTAAGGGAGCGGCGCGTGCCCAGGTGGCGACCAGGCTTGCAATGGTTCAGCTTATAAACAGAAAGCCGGCACTGGCACTCCGGTCAATCCGCCTCACCCGCCAGCCGGATCTGCCCCGCTCGCTCAAAACGACCCGCGACATGCTGGAAGCGCGCGCGCTGGGTGAACTGGGCCGCGTCGAAGCCGCTATTGACATCCTTGACAGTTTGCAGGGGCCGGAAGTCGAAATTCTGAAGGCCGATGCGTTGTGGAATGCGCAAAAGTGGCTGAAGGCCGGACAGCAGCTCGAGAAGATGTTGGGTACGCGCTGGCAGGAGACGACGAGCCTCACCGAACGGGAAAGATTCGACGTGCTCCGCGCCGCAATTTCCTATTCCTTGGCGAATGATCAGTTCGCGCTCGACCGGTTGCGTA
>CAYWBS010000207.1:0-5837 GCA_964456215.1 uncultured Hyphomicrobiaceae bacterium | reverse complement strand
CCGAGCGCGGTCATGGAAATCAGACCCGCATAAGTGAAGGGCGCGAGAAGCGAGGCCGGCGAAATGCGGTGGGCCATGATCAGCAGCAGATGGCCGACGCCGCCGCTCACTCCGAGCGAGGCAAGCAGCAGCCAGGAAAACAAATCTGACGGCCATTGCCAGTCGGCGGCTGCGATCAACACCAGCATGATAGCTCCCGCAAGAGGCGAATAGACATAGGTGGTTCTCGTCGAGTCGAATGCCGCCAGATAGCGCGTCGAAATATTATAGAACGCGTAGCTCAAAGTCGCCCCAAAGCTCAAAATCACCGCCCAGTGGATGCCGCCAAAGCCCGGCCGCATCACCACGATGACGCCGGCAAAACCGGAGCAAATGGCAAGCAGACGCCGCCAGCCCACCCATTCTCCAAGAAGCGGGCCGGCAAGGGCCGCGACGATAAGCGGTGTCAAAAAGAATATCGTGACGGCCTGGTCGAGTTGCAGAAATTTGAGAGCGAAGAAATTGAACACCGTGGCGCCGACCAGGAACAGCGAGCGCAGGAGCTGGTAGCCAAACTTCTTGGTTTGCCTCAGGCCGAAAACGACGCTGGGGCTGTATATGACCAAGGTGAATGCCACCTGGCAGGCAAACCGGAACCAGGCCACTTCAAGCGGCGGGAGCCCGGAGACGGTGGTGAGGTATTTTGCGGTAGCGTCCAGAAAGGAAAATATGAAAATGGCCGTGCACATCAGGCCGATCGCCCGAACGTTGTTTCGGGATGGATCGCTGCCCACTGAGCTTGTCACGCCTACGACCTTTCCATGATCAGCCGATATTTGTCCGGGACTCGTCAAATCTCAGCGCAAAGAAGGTAATACCCAGGCTGGCGATGACCGCCATTGCGATCCAGGACGGACCATAGCTGCCGGTTGCATCGAGCACCCAGCCAAATATCGGCGGGCCGACGGTTCCACCGAGTGCCCAGGAAAGCGAATTATAACCGATAGCGGAGCCTGCATATTCAGGCTGGACGGACTCCGCGGTCGCCGCAAGGATGAGTGCGGCGTAGGCCGCGATCGTGCCGCCCATGAAGAGCGCGAGAAGCGACAGGCTTGGCACGGTCCAGCCGGGACCTACCAATGCGGCGAAAAGCATGGAAGCCACTGAAGCGTAAAGCAGGCTGACGATGACGGGTTTGCGCTGACCCCGAAAAGTGGTGTCGCTCAAATAAGAAAAGCCAACGCGGCCGGCCGCGCTCGCGCCCTGGGCGAGCGCCATGCACAGACCGGCAACCGGCTGACTGGCCTGGGCGGCATCACGGACGAAAAGCGTCAAATAGGCAAACAGGCTCGACTGGCTGACACTGAATGTGACCACGGATGTGCCGATCACTCCCAAGCGGCGATTACCAAGAATATGACGCATGTCGCCGAGCATGTTCCGGCCGCGGTTGCGCATATCGCCGGGTTCGGTAAGGCGCAGGCAGAGCACGGCCGAGATCAGGCTGGCCGCTGTGACGGCCCATAGGATCATATGCCAGTCCAGGACGACAACGAGGGCGCCCGCGCCCGCCGCCAGCATGCCGCCGAGCGGCACACCAAGCTGCTTGATACCCATCGCGGTTGCCCGTCTGTGCCGGGGAAACCAGTCGACCACGCCCCTGGCCGTTGCCGGATTGACGAGAGAATAGCCGAGTCCCAGGAAAAACATTGCCGTAAGGGCCGACGTGAAACCGGGCGACAGGATGAATCCGGCTGTTCCAAGACACATGAGAGTCATTGACAGGGCCAACGTCCGGCCGACGCCGAGACGGTCGGTGACGATCCCGGACGGGAGGGCGGCAAGCATCTGCGCGCCGAAAAAACCCGACATGAAGAAACCGAAATGGGTCGCGCCAATCGACAAATCATGCCGGATGACAGGGGCCATGGCCATTACGGACATGTAGCCGACAGTGCCGACCACATGGGTAAGGGTCAATATGACAAGCCGGCTCTGCCACAATACGTTCGTGTTGCGCGTCAAATCAGGGCGCCCCGGGAGCGGCGTGGTAGGAAACCATTCAACACATTCGGAAACTTAAAGTAATTGTCGTCCTTCGCGGAAAGAAATTGCCTGACGATAAATTTCTAGCCGATGCTGTCGCCGCGAGAAAAAGCAGCCCTTTGCCGCAACTCGCATATTAACCGCTGACTGCGGTCAGGGAGAGAAACGTCCGTCGTGATGAGAATCGCCGGCTATTGAGATCGGAGCTTTGGATCAAGAACATCTCGCACGGAGTCGCCAAGCATGTTGAAACCGAACACGGCAAGGCTGATGGCAACACCCGGCCAGATGGCAACCCAAGGCGCGCTTTCGACATATTCTTCGGCGCCCCCCTGTAGCATGAGCCCCCAGGCCGGCGTCGGCTCCTGGACGCCGAGGCCCAGATAAGAGAGCGAAGCCTCGAGCAGGATCGCCTGACCGACAAAGGTCGTGATCATAATAAGATAGGGCGCCATGACATTCGGCACCATATGCCGGAGCACGATACGCGAGTGCGAGAAGCCATTGGCCCGCGCCGCATCAATGTAAGGAATATTGCGGATCGAAAGCGCACTGGAGCGCACGACGCGCGCGCATTTCGGAATGAACGGGATGGTGATGGCGATGATGACATTCTGGACGCCGGTTCCGAAAATCGCGACGATGGCCAGAGCCATGATGATCAGGGGAAAGGCCATCATGACGTCCATTAGACGCTGGAAAACGAGGTCGAAACGGCCGCCGAAATAGGCGCTGGAAACACCGAGGATCAGTCCGGTGGTCGAGCCGATGAACGCCGCAGTGAAACCGACAAACAGGGCCGTCTGGGAGCCATAAATGAGACGGGTCAAAAGATCCCGTCCAAACTGGTCGGTTCCAAGAAAGAACTCGCCGTTAGGCGCCGTCAGCATATGTTCGAAGAAAACGTGCTCGGGATGGTAACGCGTGATGAATGGCGCCAAGACCGCCGCCGCTATCATGACGATGACGATAAATCCGCCGACCGCGCCGACCGGCTGCTTGATCACCAGACGGACGCTGCGTTCCACAAGACCCTTTTGCCTGCCAACATCGTCAAGCAGTCCGTCGATCGTCAGCTCGGATGTCTTCGCCACCGAATTCTCGCTCCTATTCGCAATCGTCCTCGGAACCTATTGCGAGCGGAAACCGGCGCAATTGATAGGGACGCATGATGAAGTTGTCCACATGAAGTCTTCCGCGATCTTCGTCCGGGTTCAGCCCGGCGTCAAGCAGATGATTGCGGGTTGCCGATGTTACGGCCGCCATGACATGGGCATTTCTGGTCGGAAACTCAGCACCCTGCGCAATCCAGGCAACCAATCGCCGGGACGGCGCGCGCTACAGAGCCCTGCCGAAAACCTTGGCGATGAGGATCCGCGGCTGCTTCACCGGTTTTACGACGTCGGACCCAGTTTCCGCGTTAGATTCTCAAATTCTTTCCTGAGTTGCTTGTTCTTGAAGACCTGATCAAAACCGGGGGCTTCGAGCTTTCGAATGGCTTCGAAGGAGGTGCGGGCGTCTTCGATCAGGGCGCGAAGCTGAAAGCTCGCCTCGACGGTCTCATAGGTGTTATCGGCAATTCTCAAGTCCCGGATTGTTCGTTCGCGGGCGCCAACAATTTGCTCGCGCTGGGTTTTAAGATAGTCCCGGTAAAAGATCGCCACCTGCTCGGAAAACTTTTGCGCCTTGTGATTGGCCATGAGAGCGCGGCGTTGATCTTCACGGTTATTCTCGCCGAGCATGCGCGTCGTTTCCGCGCGCGCATTGCGTATGTCCTCGATGATAACACGCAGACGTCTCAGATAGATCCTGTCGATCTTCATGACCAGCGAATCCTGGGCATGGAGAAGCATGGCGAAAAGCGCCGCGTGCATGCCGAAATAGCGGCGTGCGGCGTCCAGATTTTCATTATTCTGATCCATCAGGAGACCGAGACGATTGTCGATGTGGCGGGCGGCCTCAAAGGCCGAGACCAGGCGGATCAGGTCGCTGCTGAGAACGCTGCCGATCAACAAATCGAGCTGTTCCTTGGAGATTTCCACGCCGGAATCTTTGAGCGCCTTATGGATTTTTGCCTTGGCGGCCGCGATATCCTTCCGGTTTTCCTCGATCCGCGCCTTTAACTCCTTGATATTGGAAGTTATCGTTCCTTCCGTCTCAGTCAGAATTCCAGCCAAGAGACCGTCTTTAGGCGCATCGAGACGCTGTTCGCGCAGCTGCGTGATCTGGCGCTCGAGCTCCCTGATTGTCTTATGGCGCGCTGATATTTCCTTCTGCAGTTCAACGATGGGTGCGTCGGTGACGACCGCAAGCGCCGAATCGAGCAGTTCGCGTATGGTATCCTGACGGTCTTCCCGCGTTTCCGTCCATGGGGGAACGGCGACCAGATAATCGCTCTTACTTGGCAGCTTGAAAGACTCGTGACGGTGCTTTGAAGCCTTTTCAAGGATTGTGTCGATGGCCCGCAGCAGACGGCCCGCCTTCTCGCGTTCCTTTTCGGCCCGATCGGCGGTTTGGGCATCCTGCTTCGCTGGCGGCGCGGTTTTTGCCGGCGGTCGGGAATTGTCAGGCGCCGCACCCGGTGCGGCGAGAGATGCGGGAAGATCGACGATAAACGATCCCCCGGCTGCACAAAGTGTGGCAGCCATCAGGAAGGCGGTCCGACGAAAAGCCATTTATTTTCACTCCCGACCAAAACCCCCGTCCGGCCGACCCGCTCTTTGCGTCCCCTCGCAGGTTGCTTGCTTGTCGTTCAACCCGATCGCAATAAGCTTCTCACAGATATCTACCATCAAACATCAAATTGGGGCCGAATTACAAGCTATTCAACATATAGGAAAGAAAGTCATTCAGTGGTCTATTATCGTGAGTGCCGCTTGTGGCGAATTGGCAAGAAAAGATCTCCGCGGTCCAAAATAGATGAGAGGTGGACATGGCTTTGAATGACAAACAGGAAGCGCTTTGCACGCAAAGCAAATGGGATTTCTCCGACCTCAAGGCTCTGTTTTTAAACTGCACGCTAAAGCCATCCCCGGAGCTGTCCCACACCCAAGGTTTAATCGATGTTTCCAAAGCCATCATGGAGAAGGGCGGAATGACGGCCGAAGTCATACGTCCTGTCGATTTCCAAATCGCCTATGGTGTCTACCCGGACATGACCATGCGCGGGTGGGACAGGGATGACTGGCCGCAAATCTACGAGAAGGTCAAAGCCGCTCATATCCTCGTCATCACGTCGCCGATTTGGCTTGGAGAGAAATCCTCCATTTGTACCAAGGTGATCGAGCGGCTCTATTCAAGTTCGGGAGATCTGAACGACTCCGGGCAATATGCCTATTACGGACGGGTCGGCGGATGCCTGATCACCGGAAACGAGGACGGCGCCAAGCACTGCGCGATGAATATACTCTATTCGCTCCAGCATCTCGGCTACGTCATTCCGCCACAGGCAGATGCCGCGTGGCTCGGCGAGGCCGGCCCCGGACCGTCCTACCTCGATCCAGGATCAGGCGGCCCCGAGAATGATTTCACCCAGCGGAATACGACATTCATGACCTGGAACCTCATGCATCTGGCGCGTATGATCAAGGATTCCGGCGGCATTCCCGCTCATGGCAACCAACGCTCGGAATGGGAAGCGGGTTGCCGGTTCGACCATCCAAATCCGCTTTACCGCTAGAGCAAAGTGAGGTCCTCCAGAAAGCGTGATTTGAGCGTGAACGCGCACGTGTGAATTATAGCCTGTGAACTGTCAATTATGCCGGGTGCCGCCATGCCGAATTGTTGCAGACCGTCTTGCCCTAGCTTCTTAC
>CAYWBS010000206.1:0-5854 GCA_964456215.1 uncultured Hyphomicrobiaceae bacterium | reverse complement strand
CGGCCGCGGCGCCCGGCCGCGGGACCTTCGGTAGGTGCATGGCGCTTCGCCCGCTGCCAGCCCGGCGTCTCATAGGCGGCGGAAAAGGGTGAACTCCGGTCATCGAACCGGCTCATGCCATAGCCGCCGAAGCGGTCTTGCCCCTCGACCGCCTCCACATGGGCCTCCGGCAGCTCGTCGATGAAACGGGAGGGGATGGCGGTCTGCCACAGCGCATGGACGCGGCGGTTCTGGACGAATGAAATCCTGGCGCGAGCCTTGGCCCGGGTAATGCCGACATAGGCAAGACGCCGCTCTTCCTCAAGATCCGCCTCGCCGGCTTCGTCGAGATGGCGCTGATGTGGAAACAGTCCCTCTTCCCACCCCGGCAGAAACACGGTCTCGAATTCAAGCCCCTTCGCCGAATGCAGGGTCATCAGATTAACCCGGTCCTCGGCCTCGCCCCGGTCCGCGTCCATCACCAGCGAGACATGCTCCAGAAATCCGGCCAGGGAGTCGAATTCGCTCATGAATCGCACGAGCTCTTTCAGGTTCTCCAACCTGGAATGGGCCTGGGGGCTCTTGTCTTTCTGCCACATCGCCGTATAGCCGGACTCATCGAGAATGAGCTCGGCCAGCTCCGTATGCGGGAGGCTGTCGACCTGGCTCCGCCAGCGCTCGAACATGGCAAGCACATCGCCAAGCGCCTTGCGGGGTTTTGGCCTGAGCTCCTCGGTCTCGACCAGCTCACGGGCGGCCTGGGCTAGGGGAACGGCGCGCGAGCGCGCATGGCCGTAAACAGCTTTCAGCGTCGCATCGCCAAGGCCGCGCTTCGGCGTATTCACGATGCGTTCGAACTTCAGATCGTTGGCCGGATTGAGCGTCACGTCCAGATAGGCGATGGCATCCCTGATTTCCTGGCGTTCATAGAAACGCGGTCCTCCAATGACGCGGTAGTCCAGACCGAGGGTGACGAAACGATCCTCGAAGGCGCGCATCTGGAAGCTGGCACGGACGAGAACGGCAATATCGTTCAGGGCGTGCTCCTGGCGTTGAAGCTGTTCGATCTCCTCGCCGACGATGCGCGCTTCCTCCTCGTCGTCCCAAACACCCCGCACGGTGACCTTTTCGCCGTCTTCGCCCTCCGTATGCAACGTTTTTCCGAGGCGGCCGCGATTATGGGCGATAAGCCCCGACGCGGCACCGAGTATATGTCCGGTCGAACGATAGTTCCGCTCCAGGCGGATAACCCGGGCGCCCGGAAAGTCCTGCTCGAAGCGCAGGATATTGTCGACCTCGGCGCCGCGCCAGCCATAGATCGATTGATCATCGTCGCCGACACAACACAGATTGCCGGTGCCCTGGGCGAGCAGCCGCAGCCAAAGATATTGCGCCACATTGGTGTCCTGGTATTCATCCACCAGGAGATACGATATGCGTTTGTGATAATCGCGGAGAACGTCGGGGTGTTCTTGGAAGAGGCGCAGGCACTCGAGCAACAGATCGCCGAAATCCGCCGCGTTCAGCTCCTTCAGTCTCCGCTGATAGGCCGCGTAGAGGTCGCGGCCCCGGCCATTGGCGAAGGCGAAAGCTTCACCCTCGGGGACGTTTTTCGGAACCAGACCGCGGTTCTTCCAGGAATCGATGTAGCCCGCAAGCTGGCGAGCAGGCCAGCGCTTTTCATCTATATTCTCCGCGGCGTTGATTTGTTTCAGCAGCCGGATCTGGTCGTCCGTATCGAGAATCGTGAAACCGGACTTAAGATTAACGAGCTCGGCGTGACGGCGCAGGATTTTCACGCCGATGGCGTGGAAGGTACCGAGCCAGGGCATGCCCTCAACGATGCCGCCGACCAGCCCGCCGACGCGGCTCTTCATCTCCCGCGCCGCTTTGTTGGTGAAGGTGACGGCAAGGATTTCATTGGGCCGGGCGCGCCGCGTTGCAAGGACATTGGCGATCCGCGTCGTCAGGACGCGCGTCTTCCCTGTCCCGGCGCCCGCCAATACCAAGACAGGCCCATCCAGGGTCTCGACGGCCGTCTGCTGGGCCTCGTTCAGGACGTCGATGAAGGACGGCCGCGGCGCGGCGCGAACGGAAAGCGGTAGTTTTTGTGCCGGTTCAGACAATCATGATTCAGCCGTTGATGACGGCCGCCCTTTTGCGAATCTGGAACATCAATATGAACTATATCACTTTATCCTGATAAAATAGGGCGTGAGTCCCTCTAGCTATGCTCTTCCACATGGACTTCGATCAGCGCCCTGTTCAAGGAATCAAGAGCCGCCCAATGGTCCGCCCAGCCGATCACCTTCGTGGTATCCCGCGCATCCACAACCGCGATCCGATGCTCGCCGGTGCGGTCAAAAGCGCGTAGCGCCGATTCCAAAGTATCTTCAAGAGTAAGCCACGCCTCATCGCTTTCTGTGGTGATCTTCTCCGGGAATTCGTCCGGCTCCAGATCCGTCATGAATTCCCGCACGCGGAGCGAGCGAACGATACGTTTATGCTCACCGCCCTGCAGGAAAAGCCCCCGGGTCTCCAACTGCCAATAGAAATAACTGCGGCCATTGATCGCCTGGCTCAAGCCGCTGGCAATTGATATGGCAAGGAGCAAGGCGATTGTAACCCCATACTCGCTCGTCAGCTCGAACACGATCAACACTGTCGAAATCGGGGCGCCCAGCACCGAAGCCGCGACCGCACCCATACCGACGACGGCGTAGAGTCCGGCGCTCGACGCCACTTCCGGGAATGCCAGGGCGGCTATCAAGCCGTAGGCGCCGCCGGCCATCGCGCCCAGATAAAGCGACGGTGAGAAAACGCCGCCGCCGAACCGGCTTGCGAGCGTGATCGCCGTTGCCGCGGTCTTGGCAAACAGAAGCGCAAGCAGGATTTCAAGGGGAAATTGCTGCTTCAACGCCATATCCGTCGAATCGTAGCCAACGCCGAGGACCTGGGGAAAGAATATGGCGATCGCTCCCACCATCAATCCGCCGACCATCGGCCGCGACCAGAGCGGCATCGGAATGGCATTTGCGACGCGGTCGGTAATAACAAGGGAAGCCTGAAAGAGAATCGCGACCGCCGCGCACACCAGTCCGAGAACCGCGAAGGCGGGAAATTCCCAATAGGACGTTATGTGGTAGTTAGGAATGATGAATGCCGGAAAACTGCCGAGATGGAGGCGCGCGATGACCGTCGCGCCGACGCTGGAAATCACGATCGGCACGAAGGCGCTTAAGGCAAAGTGGGCGAGTATCACCTCATGGGCGAAAAGGACGCCGGCGATGGGTGCGTTGAACGACGCCGAAACGGCCGCGGCGACGCCGCAGGCGAGCAAGGTCCGACGGGCGCTGTTGGGGAGATTAAAAAGGTCCTCGATCGCGACTGCAAGGGTCGCGCCCAGATGGACGACCGGCCCCTCACGGCCGGCGCTGGCGCCAACGCCGAGAGATGCCGCCGATATGAGGGCACTCGCCAGACCGGTCTTGACCGGAATTCTGCAATTCTTGATGGCCCGCGCCTCAATGACGTCGGCGACGCCACAAGCCCGCCTTCCCGGCATGAAAAAATGCAGAAACAATCCAATCGCGAGCCCACCGAAGGCGGGGGCTATTAAAATGACCAATGGCGGCAGCCCGGACGCAATTGTGTAAACATTTTCGCCATGGCTCCCTAGCCAATAAAGCTGAACAAATCCGATTACACGTCTGAATAGTATGGCGAAATAGGCAACACCGACGCCGATCACGGCGGCCAGAGACCAGACGAGCAATTGTCGATCATCAAGGAAAGTGCGCAGATTCGGGGCTATCCGCTCTTTGGAGAGCCGATATAATTGGAAGATCCAGTTTATTGCCGTGGTTTTGATCGATCCCCAGCGAAACAGTGAACCGGCCGCCCTGTTGCCGGGCGTGGCCATAAGATTTGTTCCTGCTTTGCTTTCGTTAGATGGGTCGAGTGGCATGGATGCTGGATGCGCAGGCGCGGTTGGGCTTAGTATGTGGCACTATTGTTGAATCGGCGCGTGGCGCGCTAGCTTAATCAGCCCTGCCGAGAACTCCAAGTGCAAAGCGCAAAGTTTCGGTTGATGGACTTGAGGCGCGCGCCACCATATCATTGTTGAAGAATTCTCTTTGGAGTTGGGCACGGACCGGAAAATGCGGAGAAAGAAGCCACTTTTTGCCGCCATCCGGCAGCGACCCGCGAACGAACTCGCTGTCCGGGGCCCGGACGAAGGGGCGCGGCAACAGCCCTCCGCAATGTGCATTGACGCCAACCAAAGACTTGGCCAATGACTTGGATTGAGGAAATAGGATTTGATAATCTTGCACGGAACACAACAGAAGTTCCATAATCTAAAAGACACAGGGATGCCGATATCGAAATCCGCTCTTGAGCCCGAACCGATCGCCGAGCGCGACGCAACCGCCATAGATGCGCTTTCAGCGCGTTTTGGCGACCGTTTGTCAACCGGGGAGGCAATCCGTAAACAGCATGGCCACACGCTCACCTGGATCGCAAATGAACCGCCGGACGCCGTAGTCTTTGCCGAGACGACCGAGGAGGTCTGCGAAGTCGTCAAACTTTGTGCCGCACATCATCTGCCGGTTATCCCGTTCGGCGCCGGGACGTCCCTTGAAGGCCATCTCAATGCGCCCTTTGGCGGTATCTCCATTGATTTTTCGCGGATGAACCACATTCTCTCCGTGAATGCGGAGGACCTTGATTGCGTTGTTGAGGCCGGCGTCACGCGCAAGCAGCTCAACTCCTATCTGCGCGATACGGGGCTGTTCTTCCCCGTCGATCCGGGGGCCGATGCGACATTTGGAGGAATGGCGTCGACAAGGGCATCGGGCACCAATGCCGTCCGCTATGGAACGATGCGGGAAAACGTCATCAATCTGACCGCTGTAATGGCGGATGGCACCGTCATGCGCACCGCGAGACGGGCAAGGAAATCTTCCGCCGGATATGATCTCACGCGCTTGCTTGTCGGCTCCGAAGGCACGCTCGGCATCATTACTGAATTGACCGTCAAGCTTTACGGTATTCCCGAGTCCATCGTGTCGGGCGTCTGTCCGTTTGAAACGGTAGAGGGAGCATGCGAAGCGGTCATAACGACAATGCAGATGGGACTTCGGCCGGCGCGGATCGAACTCCTGGATGCCTTGCAGGTCAAGGCCTGCAACGCCCATGCAAAACTTTCACTGCCGGAAATGCCGACATTGTTTCTCGAGTTCCACGGAACCGCCGCCGGGACGGCCGAGGAAATAGAGTGCTTCAGGGAAATTGCCAACGAAACCGGTGGCGGCAGTTTCGAGTGGGCGGGCGAATTGGAGGAACGCAACCGGCTATGGACGGCGCGCCATGACGCCTATTGGGCGGCATTGGAACTTAGGCCCGGAACCGAATGTGTCGTGGGCGATGTCTGCGTCCCGATCTCGCGACTCGCCGAATGCGTTAAGGATACCGTCGAGGATATTTGTCAATCGGGACTGATATCGCCAATTGTCGGCCATGTAGGAGACGGAAATTTTCACGTCATGCCACTTGTCGACATGGACAATCATGCCGAAGTGGAAGCGGTTACCGCCTTTTTTGACAGACTCGTGGACCGTGCGCTGCGGATGGACGGCACATGCACCGGCGAGCACGGAGTAGGATCTGGAAAAATGAAATATATGCAAGCCGAACATGGATCGGGCCTCGACGTCATGCGTGCCATAAAAAAGGCGCTCGATCCGCACAATATACTGAACCCTGGGAAAATCGTACCTGCGGTATGATCGGACTCCCTGTCGTATATTCGCCCTCCAGGGCAAGAAAACTCGGGAGCGAGGAGATAGCCGCAAACGAGTTCAGGCGAATCACT
>CAYWBS010000205.1:0-5868 GCA_964456215.1 uncultured Hyphomicrobiaceae bacterium | reverse complement strand
AAGGAAACCAATGCTGGCTTCTGGAACGGCGTGGCCATCGCCATTACGAGCCCGATCTGTCCGCTCCAAAGATAAACCGCGATCCCGCACGTAATGGCGATGGCCACGCCGTTCCAGAAGCCAGCATTGGTTTCCTTCAGCGTCACTCTCGTCCAATGCCCGACGCGGATTTCCCGCAGAGCCAGCCCGCGCATGGTCACGGCGAGGGCCTGCGATCCTGCATTTCCCGATTGACCCGCGACAACGGGCAGGAGCACCGCGAGCGCCGTGATTTTAGCGATTGTATCCTCGAAGATGCCGACGACGGCCGCCGCCAGGAATGCCGTCAAAAGGTTGATCTGCAGCCACGGCATCCGTTTGCGGATCGCGAACCAGCTGCTCGACGTCGCCCGCTCCTCCTTACTGGCGCCAACCATGGTTTGAATGTCGATCGTCGCCGCCTCCCTCAACGCGTCGATCAATTCTCCGTGGCGAATAACACCTAGCAGGACGCCGTCGCTGTCAATGACCGGCAGTTCCTCGAGCTTGAACGTTTCCAGCTTTTCGACCACTTCCTCGTGTGGGTCCATGGGGAAAACATAGGCGTCGACGCCGCGGGCAATGCTTTCCAGGGGGGTCTCCGGCGCCGCCAGCGCGAAGTCCTTCAATGTCACGATGGATTTGAGCTTGCCGTCATTGTCGACGATCTTCAGTTCGACAATCTCCTGTTTCCGGCGGCGGAGGCGGAGGATCTTTGACACTTCCTCGACAGTCTGATCGCCCTTGAATGTAATAATTCGGGTGTCCATGAGTTGGCCCGCAGTATCTGGCGGATAGTCCATCAAGGTCCTGACTACGTCAGCATCTCCTTCGTTGATGCTGGCCAAAAATTCCTGGCGAGCGGTTTCCTCCATCCGGCTCAGGATTACCGCGAGCTTGCCCGTGTCGGCGCGTTTTGCGAGTTCGTTGCGTCTTTCAGGGGGAAGCAGCAGAAGGAGATCGGTGGCCAGGTTCGGACTTAACACTTCCCAAACGGTAACCATTTGCTCGGCCGGCAGTTCGGCAAGGATCTCCGCTGTTTCGCCGCGATCCAATTTTTCAAGCTTTTCGGCAGCCACCCGAGGGTGATCGGCCAAGAAACGACTGACCAATGCGTTGGT
This sequence comes from uncultured Hyphomicrobiaceae bacterium, assembly GCA_964456215.1. GTDB lineage: Bacteria > Pseudomonadota > Alphaproteobacteria > Rhizobiales > BFAS01 > MnTg02. The sequence goes on along the minus strand of CAYWBS010000205.1, from coordinate 4,729 downwards.
AGCGATATCATTATCGTCCAGTATGACCATCCTATTTTCTCCTCGCCGCGTCAGGAGCACTGTCCAAGGCCAATGACGCACTCATGGCCTCCGCCAGCCCGATGTAACAGGTCTCGGCGAGATCCAGGATTGTCGCCGCAACGTTTTCTTCCGGTTTCGCGGTTTGCGGCTTCGAGTTCGCGGTCCGCAGGACCGCAAAGCGCAGGACGCCGAGAAACCTCCGGCGGCGATCAACGACCGGAAGATAATCGCTATTTGACCACGCCGGATGACTAAGAGCGGAATCGAGCGAGGTGCTGGCTCGAAGAGTGCTCGGGAACGGCTGTAGATATTTCTCAAGAGAGTTGGCGTCGTCAGCTCCGAACAGGCTGGCCAATCTCACTAGTCCCTTTAGGTTATGCGAGTCGTCGACGACATAGATTCGATGAAAATCAGCATATTGTTCGTTTGCCAACCGCTTCTTCGCCTCGCCGACCGAACAGTCGGAAGGAAGCGTCAACACATTGGGCTCCAGCCAGGCGCCTACCATCGACGGCGAATAGTCCAATATGAGCGAAATTCGAACGGCCGACCGGCGCGGCAGGGCTTCCAGAATTGCGTCCGCGCTTTCCTTGGGAATATGCCTGAAAATGTTGGCGGCCACCTTTGGATCCAGATTTCCCAAATACTTGGCGGCCGCACCGGTGGTCAGCAGGGCGACACATTTTGCCGCGTGGTACGGCAACATCGAGGACAGAATTCCAAGGCTTTGACCATCCGGCACGGCGTCGATGAAGACGGAGCTATATGCGGGCACCAACTCTTCAAGGATTCGCGCCGCCTCCTGCGGATAGACTTCGGCAAACTGGGCCGCGAGTTCGAATTTACCGGGCATTTGTTTGTTCCCTGTTAAGCAAGAGGCTGGCCTTCTCGCCGAATATTTTGGCGGGTACGGTCATCCGTCCCTCTTCTGTTTCCAGTATGATCGCGACCGCCGAGATTTCTAAGATCGTACCCATAATATCTCCAACCTGGATCGCCTCGCCAACGCGGTAGTCCTTGTTCAAATAATGAGCACCGATAAGGTTGCTCACCAGCGTCTTCGATCCCAGGCTGAAGGCAATCGCCATGCCGCCCAAAAGGGCGCCGAAGGTTATTGCGATGACGGTAATCAGCGCGGTGATATCAATGCCGATCTGATCCACGCCAATCACAATCATCGTCGCGAAAGTAAATATTTGCGCGGCACGGGCCAATAACGTGCTTTGCCGCGCCGGCAATGCGTGCGTCGCCGCGCGAACGGCATCACCGACGAGATTCCCGAATACCGAGCCTGCGAATATGATCAACACACCGGAGAGAATTTGAGGAAGGTGGCCTATGACACGATCAAGCCAGCCTGAGAAAAGCGTAAGCCCCAAAATATTCGTCGCCGAGGCCAGAAAGAAAAGGATAACCAGCCAAAAGACGACATTGCCAAGGATCGGCATGAGCAATGCATTTATCTCGTTCGTCGCGAAGGCCTTGCCCAGCCCCAACAGACTCGACACGCGGTCAACACTCCGCGCAAGCCGCATCGTCAACGACTTCAGCAGCCGTGCGACGATCCAGCCGAGAATAAGTATCGCGATTGCCCCCAAAAACTGGGATAAATACTCGAAAAGGCCCTGAATCATTTTCGACGATGCGGCAATGATAGGCGCGCTCCAGTCAAATACCTTTTCCATTGTCAACCTCTGTAGTTCGCTTCCCTGTCGGCCTCGATAACTTCAATCAGGACCGCCTCGACGTGACGGTCCTTCACACCTTCGATGGCAAATCGGGAATTTCCCTCTGGTACGATATATCCCGCCCGCAACATGCCTGCCAGGCAGTTGTAAATGGCACCGCCGTCAGTCTCGGAAATAACTCTGCCCCGCACCACAATACGGGTATTCTGGTCGATGCAGAATTGAGATGCTGGTGCGCCGCTCTAAAATGCCGTGCGCAATTTCTATCCCTTCCCCTTGGTTTTGGTCCTATCCGGCTTTGCATTTTTTTCGACGAATTCAATAATCTTGCCGGCCACATCTATCCCCGTCGCCTTCTCCACGCCCTCCAATCCTGGCGACGAATTCACTTCCATCACTACCGGCCCGTGATTTGAGCGCAACATATCGACGCCACACACATTTAAACCGAGGCATTTGGCCGAACGAATTGCCGTACTGCGTTCTTCAGCTGTGATCTTGATGGATTTGGCGCTGCCCCCGCGGTGTAGGTTCGAGCAGAATTCTCCCTCGGCACCGGTTCGCTGCATTGCGGCAACCACTTTGCCACCAATGATCAGGGCTCGGATGTCAGTACCTCCGGCTTCTTTTATGAATTCCTGAACGAGGATATTCACTCGAACGCCGCGAAACGCTTCGATAATGGATTGCGCACTTTTGGGCGTTTCGCCAAGAATGACCCCGACGCCTTGTGTTTCTTCCAGGAGCTTGATCACGACAGGCGCGCCGCCGGTGATGCCGATGATTTCGTCCGTCATTTTCGTGTCGTGGGCAAACGCCGTAACCGGAAGGCCGATTCCGGCGCGCGCGAGAAGCTGCATGGAACGCAGTTTGTCGCGGGAGCGGCCAATGCTGACCGACTCGTTCAACGGATAAACATTCATCATTTCGAATTGGCGAAGAACGGCTAGACCATAAAAGGTAACAGACGCGCCGATTCGTGGGATGACGGCGTCGTAGCCGACGATATTCTCACCAGAGATTCGTAATTCCGGCCGGTGTGACGTGATATTCATATAGCACTTCAACGTATCGAAGATGCGAATTTCGTGGCCGCGTTGCTCGGCCGCCTCCACCAGTCTTCGATGCGAATAGAGTTTTGGATTGCGGGCCATCATCGCGATTTTCATAGTATGGTTTCCTTGTCCGCACGTTTGAATGACGGCGGACGTTTCAGAATTGGTCAGGGTCTGGTGCGTTCCATCAGGTAGGATCTGCCGGCATCCACAATGAAATGGCGCCGGACCGCGGTCCGGCCTAACAGCAGCCGGAAGCCCATGGAATCCCTGTTGGTCAGAGAAAGTTCTATTGGCTGACGGATTGATCCGACGCCCAATGTCGTCTTGACGATGAGCCGTTCCTCCCGATGGCCATTTGAACTGGTGACCAAACGTTTTCCGACCAGCGGCGCAACGCATGAAATACAGTATTGATTATTTCGTTGGATTGGATGCACGTTGAATGAAATCCATAGACGACCATCATTCTCCAGGAGACAGATGTTCCAGGCATGGATGGCGGAAGACCGCGCGCCGGTATCGATCTTGGCCTTGATCCGGTCGACCGGGAAGTCCGGCAGCGATACAAATTCACGCCATCCGATAACCGATTTTTGTCTACGCCGACGAGATGTCGTTGCGGACGTTCGGTTTTCGGAATGCTTCAAATTTACGTGCCCTGTGGCTTCAAATCATGGATCAACAGCATAATGCTGTTACAGCATGAAACTAGGGATTGAGGCTTCGCCGGGCTATTGAAAACGGTTCTGTATTTGGGAATGTAAATTGATGGGTTCGCGAGGCCAGGTTGAGCCTGCACCCGTGAACGTGCCCGATCATCGATCACCGCGACAGCGGCTCGTTTGCGAACTACTCAATCAGATTTGAAGTGTCGTCCAGAGCTTCTTCAATCTGCGAAACTTGCTCCTGGAGCCTTTCGAGCAGATGAAGAATCTGGTTTTTCTCGTTGGCTGTGAACGATACGCCCTCGGAAGACTTTGCTCGAGATGCGACGATAGACTGCGAAATTTCGCCTACGGCAGCCTGAACGGAGAGCGCCGCCAGCGCCACGTTAATGGGTGCGCGATCCGTCTCGACGGCAACGGCACGGGCTAGGCGATGCTGATACATCGAAAGAATTGGGGGATCGCCGCGACCAGCCTCCACAAAGGCGACATCAAGAGCCAAGGCTTGGGGGAGGTTGGGACGGCTCTGGTGATCCGGGTCCGCCCATTTCCGGATCAAGGACGGCGAACGGCCCACGATTTCGGCGCATTTTTCCTCTCCGAGGGCGTTCTTTATTCGGGTAACCGCAGTCGCGAACCGTCTGGGGGCGCGCAGTTTCATGGTTGCATACCATTAACGTTGTGGGAAATCGTCGGCAATATCGGCCTCGATGTGCATTGGCCGCGGAGCAGCTCCGGACCGATCAACCAACTTTATTGATCGGAGCCGCCGCTCGGCACTGGTTTCCTTCGTTTTATACATTGTTTCCCGCTTTGCCCGGGTTGGGAAAACAATCATCTCACATTCTCACGCGACGCCTCATCAAGCGGGCTCCCGGATGACGTCGGACGTTTCCACCGGTTTTCGAATTCGTCGCGGGCCTGAGCGTTAAACCAAGCGGAATTTTATGCCGGATGCGCCGCGCTGCCCAAGATCCACGCCGCAATTACAATACGCGCAGACCGTCAGTATGTTCTATCGTAATAATCGATATAAAATAGCGAATAAATTCGTATTAGCTATTCTTGAAAATGACTTGTCCCTCAATCATATTGTAAGTCGTCCGCCTAAGGCTCGAAATGATTGCGCGGTGATATGCTCGGACTGTCGCCGCGATTCTCGTTTCAGCCTGGGGCGGACAGCGGGGCGATCTTGTCATCCAAAAAAGTCTGTGTTGGCCTCTGTTAAGGCGGTTCCGGGTCGACCGCCAAAGGAGTGCATGACCTAGAGTGTTTTCGCTTTTCATTGAATCGCTCA
>CAYWBS010000204.1:0-5922 GCA_964456215.1 uncultured Hyphomicrobiaceae bacterium | reverse complement strand
CTTCGAGGCGATCGATCTGGTCGGCGGCGCCGTGTTCGACGTCTGCGTCCGGTATCTGCGCGAGGATCCCTGGGAACGGATGCGAATTCTCAACCGGTGGGTCACCGAGACGCCGCTGGTCATCCACACCCGCGGCCAGAGCCTGTTCACCTTCGAGTTCTTCGCCGACGATGTCGTGCAGCTCGCGGCGGAGCGGTTCGCCGCCAACGGCATGCGCTACCACACGCCCTATGACGCGCTGAACGACATGCGCAATCTGGAAATCCCGATCCGCGCGGCAAAGGCGCATGGACTTTATGTCGTTGGCGGGCTCGTCTACACGCATAGTCCCGTGCATACGGACGCCTATTACGCCGGGAAGGCGAAAGAACTTGTGAAGTTCGGCGTCGATGCCGTGTTTCTCAAGGACGCCAGCGGCCTGCTCTTGCCGGAGCGTGTGCCGACACTTATCCCGGCAATAAAAAAGGCCATTGGCGATCTGCCGCTTCAGATCCACACGCACTGCAATTCCGGGCTCGCCCCTTACGTCGTGCTGCAAGCCGTCGAACAGGGTGTGGACGTCGTTCATGCGGCAACCTCGACCCTGGCGAATGGCGTCTCTCATTCGCCGACCGAACGGGTCGTCGCCAATCTGCGCCGGCGCGGATATGACGTGCCCGTTGATTTGATGCCTGTGCGGGAAGTGGCCGAGCGGCTTGCGTATATTGCCGAGAAGGAAGACAAGCCGGTCGGTACCCCACGTGAGTACGACGAATTTCATTATCACCACCAGTGTCCCGGTGGCATGGTGTCGAACCTGCAGTACCAGCTTGAGACCATGGGCCTTGAGGGACGGCTGGAGGAAATTCTGGATGAAACCGGCCGCGTGCGCCGCGATCTCGGCTACCCGATCGTCGTCAGCCCGTTCGCGCAGTACATTGTCACCCAGGCAGTGCTTAATGTGATGGGCAGGGACCAGGACAAGGAGCGCTACGACTCGGTTCCGGACGAGGTCAGACTCTATGTGCGCGGCGGCTATGGCGAGATCGCCGGGGAAATCGATGCCAATCTCTACGACAAGATCACGCGTGGCAGGGAACCTATCACCGAACGTCCGGGCGCGCTCATCGAGCCGGCGCTGGAACGGCTTCGCAAGAGCCGGGGGCCCTTCAGGTCCGACGACGATTTGCTGCTCGCCGCCTTCTACGAAGACACGCAATATTCAGCCTTGAAGGACGCCGGACCGATCAAGACGGATTACCCGATCATGTCGTCGCCGCTCCTGACCCTGATCAGGGAAATAAGTAATCGACCGGGCGTGAAGGCGTTCCACCTGTCCATGACCTAGATGTGGTCTTTCAACAAATTCGGAGCCATTCTGAAGAGCGCTTTCGCGCCATTATCGGCGCGCCGCCACGACCCGAAGATGGCAAAAAGAATTGACACAATAAATTCATAATGCAAAAATATTTTTCATGATAATGAATAATCCGTCCCGGGCGACCCTCCGTGCGCTGGACGTTTTCGAGAAGTTCGCCGCGACCGGTACCCCGCAAAGCCTCAGCGAGTTGGCCAGATTGGTTGGTATTCCGGTGAGCACGTGTCACGGACTGGCAAAGACGTTGCTGGAGCGGGGCTATTTGTATTCGATCGGCAGCCCCCGGCGGCTATATCCGACAAAGCGCCTTTACGGGGTCGCACAGCGCATTTCGGACCAGGATCCGATCATCGAGTTTGTTGCGCCGAAGCTCGCCGGACTGCGCGACGCTACGGAAGAGACCGTCATTCTCGGCAAACGCCAGGGCAATGAGGTCGTCTATCTCGAAGTTTTGGAAGGCCTGAATGTCATTCGCTATTCGGCCCGTCCGGGCGACCTCAAACCACTTCACTCCAGTGCGATCGGTAAACTCATCCTTGGCGAACTGCCGGAAGACAAGCTTGAAGCGCTCTTGAAGCGCCTCAAGCTTGAAAGAATCACGGAAAACACAATTGTCGACCGCGATGAGCTTGTCGCGGAACTCGGCAAATCAAAATCCCGTGGCTACTATCTCACGGAAGGCGAGAATGTTTCCGAAGTGATGGCGATCGCCGTGCCTGTGCAGCTCTCCGGCGAAACGTTCGGCATCGCCGTTGCGGGACCGGTCGCCCGGATGAAGAAAGGCTTCGAAGCGCATCTGGCCGCGCTTGTTTCTTGCGGTAAATCAATAGAGGCGGCGTTTGCATGACCGTGGAACCGTCATTGAAGGTGGACAGGCGTGAAGGCGTCTTGCGCGTCGTGATTGACAGAGCGTCCAAGCGCAATGCTCTCAGCCTGAAGGTGTTGGATGAACTGCAAGAGGTTTTCACGGAGCATGCACAAGATAGCGGCCTCAAATTCTCCGTGTTGACGGCTTCAGGCGACAAATGTTTCGCGGCCGGCGGCGATCTGCATGAATTGGCGCGTGTAACGGGCGCCGATGCGGCCGCCGGCATGGCGAGGAAGGCCAAGGCGGCGCTTTCCGCGATCCGCTCTTTTCCGGTTCCCGTCATCGCAGCCCTGAACGGCGACGCGCTTGGCGGCGGGGCGGAACTCGCGGTCGCATGTGACATGCGCGTTGCCGCGGCGCATGCGCGCATCGGCTTCATTCAGGGGCGCCTGGCGATCTCAAGCGCCTGGGGCGGCGGCGTGGATTTGATGCGCCTCGTAGGCTCGGCGCGCGCCCTGCAATTCTTCTGCCGATCCGAGATGATCGGTGCTCCGCAAGCGCTCGCCTGCGGTTTGATCAATGACGCTGCGTCGCAAGGTGAAAGCCTGGATGATGCCCTGGAGCGTTTTACCGCGCCGATACGTCAGCAGGCTCCGCAGGTCTTGCGCGCATTCAAGGCTCTGCGAGCCCATGAGAATGGTCGGGGACGAGAAGAACTGGACGAGATTGAAACCGTCCGGTTCAGTGAAACATGGGCGCATCCCGACCATGACTCGGCCGTCGAGCGCTTGATGAATCGAATGGAGTAAATCATGACGTCGCGTGCGAAATCCAAGGCAAATGAGGTCAGCCCGGTACCGGCGTCCCCGCCGGATCGGTTGGCGCGAACCGTGTCCGGTATCGAGGTCCCGGTCACGGTTACCGCAGACATGTGCGCTGGCGAACCGCCGGCCCCCGGCACATTTCCGTTCACGCGCGGTATCTTCCCGGACGGCTACCGGGGCAGGCTGTGGACCATCCGGCAATATTCAGGTTTCGGAACGGCTGAAGCGACCAATGAAAGGTACAAATTTCTGCTTGATAAAGGGCAGACTGGCCTGTCCGTCGCTCTCGATCTGCCCACGCAATGCGGCTACGATCCGATCGATCCGATCGCGCGCTCCGAGATCGGCAAGGTGGGCGTTTCGCTTTCCAATCTCGCCGAGGCCGAGATCCTGTTCGAGGGGATCGACCTTTCGAAAATTTCCACGTCCTTCACGATCAACGGGACGGCTGCAATCATCTTTGCCCTCTATCTCGCCGTCGCCGACAAGACGGGCGTTTCGCGCAGCAAACTCACGGGTACGATTCAGAACGACATACTAAAAGAGTATGTTGCGCGCGGGACCTGGATTTTCCCCGTGCGGCCTTCCATGCGGCTGATCGCCGATAGCGTGCTGTTTGCAAATGACGAAACCCCGCGGTTCAATCCGATTTCGATCGCCGGGGCACATGTCCGGGATGCCGGTGCCACCGCCGTTGAAGAGATGGGGTACACGCTCGCCAACGGGCTCGCCTATGTGGAGGAGTTCAAGCAGCGTGGCGGCGACGTAAATGCTTTCGCGAAACGCCTGAGTTTCTTCTTCTATGTTCATATGGACCTGTTCGAGGAAGTCGCGAAGTTCCGGGCCGGCCGGCGGCTTTGGGCCAGACTGCTTTCGGAGCGTTACGGCGTCGACGACGACAAGGCGCTGCATTTCCGGTTCGGTGTCGTTTGCGGCGGCTCTTCGCTGACAGCCGCCCAGCCCTACAACAATATCGTGCGCGTCGGCATCGAAACCGTAGCGGCCGTCCTTGGCGGCGCGCAGTCCATCTTCACCTGTGCCTTTGACGAAGCGTTTCAGATACCGACGGAGACGAGCGCCGAAATCGCGCTTCGTACACAGCAGATTGTCGCCCATGAAAGCGGCGTCGCGCGCACCGTCGATCCCCTCGGCGGCAGCTACTACACCGAATGGCTGACCGACCGGATGGAGGAGGAAATTCTCAAGGTCATCAAAGAGATCGAAGACTATGGCGGAGTCACCAAAGCGATTGAGGATGGCTATTTGCAGGCACGCATCGCGGCGCGCGCCCTGGAGCGCAAGAGGGCGGTCGATCAGATGGAGCGCCTCGTCGTTGGCGTGAACATAGGCGAGCGCGAGAACCGCGAACAGGACAACGGCGAGGTGTTCCGTCTTGACCCTGCCGGTGTGCGCCGCGTCATCGAGAAATTCGAAAAATTGCGCGATCGGCGCAGTCAGCAGGAGGTCGACCGGTCTCTGTCACGCCTGTCCGATGCCGCGGCCAGGGACGATGAAAACGTCATGCCCTATCTCGTGGACTGTTGCCACGCCTACGCGACTGTCGGCGAGATGGTCGCCGCCCTGAAACGCGAATGGGGCGAGTTCCGCGAACCGATCGGATTGTGACCGCCATGAGCTTGAACGGAAAGCGCATATTGATCGCCAAACCGGGCCTCGACGGACACGACGTCGGAGCAAAGGTTGTCGCACTGGCGCTGCGCGACGCCGGCGCCGACGTTATCTACACGGGTTTGCGGCGCAGTCCGGAATACATTGTCAGGATCGCGGTCGAAGAAGATGTCGACATGGTCGGCCTGTCGATCCTTTCGGGCAGCCACAATGAACTGGTGGAAGACGTGATGGCGAAGCTCAAGGCGGCGGACGCCGCCGACATTAAAGTCTTCGTCGGCGGAACGATACCGGCCGAGGATCACCTGGCATTGCAGGAGGCCGGTGTGTCAGGTGTATTCACGAGCGAGATGAAAATCGAGTCGGTCATTGCCGAAATAGACAAACAGCTGGCCGGACCGACATGACATGACGGGGCCTCTGGCAGGGATAAGGATCGTCGAGGTCGGCCACATGCTGGCGGGGCCGTATTGCGGGATGCTGCTCGCCGATCTCGGCGCGGAAATTATCAAGGTCGAAGGCCCTGAAGGCGACATTGGACGGCGGGTCGGCCCGCACTTCGTCGGGCCGCACAACACCTATTTTGCAAGTCTCAACCGCAACAAGAAAAGCGTCGTTCTCGATCTGGGAAGCGAAAATGGACAAGGGCAGCTGAGGCGGCTGCTGGCAGACTCCCATGCGCTGATAACGAATCTGCGGCCCGCGGCGATCAAGCGGCTGGGACTTACCTACGAAGCGCTTCGCGACACCAATCCGCGTCTCGTCTGCGTAGCGCTCACCGGCTATGGCCTTACAGGACCGTTTTCGGACTCACCTGCCTATGACTATGTTATCCAGGCGATGACAGGTGTGATGCTGCTTACGGGCGAACCGGGCGGCCCGCCCGTCAAGACGGGGTTCTCCGCTGTCGACAATTCAGCCGGCATCATGGGAGCTCTCGGTCTTGTGGCAAAGTTGGTCGATGGTCAAGGCGGCCAGATCGACGTCTCCATGCACGATGTCATGCTGTCGCAGCTGAACTATCTCGCCAGCAGCTATCTCAATGCCAACGAAGTGACGGAACGAGTGAAGGGCGGCGGCCATCCCTACATCGTGCCGGCCCAGCTCTTTCCGGCAAGGAACGGCTACCTCGTCTTATTCATCACGCACGACAAGTTCTGGAAGGTGTTTGCCGAGGCGTTGGGCGAGACCAGTTGGTTGACGGACCCGAGGTTCGCGACCATGAAAGGCCGCTCCGCCAATCGCGGCGTGGTCGTCGACGCGATAGCTCGGCGTATCCAGGAAGAGGACGCGACCGTATGGGC